>NZ_JBEXHU010000042.1:0-26319 GCF_040608175.1 Micromonospora sp. NPDC005206 | reverse complement strand
GAGCAGAACCTCCAACAACCCGCCGGCTGCGATCACCAGCCTGCCGCACACGCCTTGGCCGCATAACCCCCGAAGGACTTACGAACCCGAGCACTAAGCCCCCGACCTCAACTTGACAGAAATGGGAGCGTCCACTCGGCCGGCAGCAGGCCGGCAGCAGGCTGTCTGGTCTCGGAACCCGCGTGACAGCGTCCCGCCAGATGCTTGACATGCTCGATATTCGGCTGATTGATCGCGTGGTGTTTGCGGGTCTCAAGCTGGGGGCCGTTCTGCTTGTCTAGCGGGTGGTAACGGCGGCTCGGGTGGCTGTTTTCTGGTGCGGAGTGTGTCGAAGGTGGCGATGCCGGCTAGGACGAGAGCAGCGGTGGTGGCCGCGGCCAGTGCCGGCAGGAGGATCATGGCGGGCGAGGTGCCGGCGAGCACTAGTGCACCGATCAGGCGGGAGCGGGAGACTCGGGCGAATACCGCGTGTTCGAAGAGGGCGCGTCCGGCTAGGAACAAGATGGGCCCGCCGAGGATGACGAGGATCCAGGCCCGGTCGGTGTGCCCTGTCGGGTGTTTGATGACAAGCTCGTAGCCGACAGCGACGGCGACGATGCCGGACACCATGAGCGCGTGAGCGAGGAACGCCTCTCGGATGAGGCGGCTGGGCTCGGGAGCCGCCGTGATCGCGGCGGGCAGTAGCCGACCCGCCCGGTAGAGGTAGATCCGAAATAGCAGCACGGTGGTGGTGAACGACACCGCGAACGCTGCGGCGGCAGCGGGGCGAAAGGGTCTGTCACTGTAGGCGGGGGCGGGCTGTCGCTGACTGGGCAGCGCCCGTTGACTCGGGCGCTCGGGCGCCCACAATAACGATCCGGGCGCCGCGCTGGGCCGGATCGCCGCAGACACCACCGCCGCGAAGCGGCCCGACCGGCTCGCCGCGCGTCGCCGCTCGTTGGCAGGTGAGGGTCGGGCGCAGCGGGGAAAGCGGCCGGATGGCCGACGATGCGCTGACCCTCTTCCTCGCGGGCGACGTGATGACCGGCCGTGGGGTGGACCGGATCCTGCCCCGGCCGGGCCCGTCCGACCTGCGCGAAGGCGCGGTCCGCGACGCGGAGACCTACGTCAGGCTGGCCGAGTCGGTCATCGGGCCGATTCCCCGGCCGGTGCCACCGCGGTGGCCCTGGGGCGTCGCCCTGTCACTGCTGGACCAGCTGCGGCCGGACGCGCGGATCGTGAACCTGGAGACCGCGGTGACCGGCCGGGGCGAGCACGCGCCGGCCAAGTCGGTGCACTACCGGATGCACCCGGACAACTTGTCCTGCCTGGCCGCCGCCCGGCTCGACGTCTGCGCGTTGGCCAACAACCACGTGCTCGACTTCGGCCCGGTGGGCCTCACCGACACCCTCGACGCGCTGGCCGGGGCCGGGATCGCCGCCGCCGGCGCCGGCCGGGACGCCGCGGCGGCGTGGGAGCCGGCCCGGGTGGACCTCGGCCGAGGTCGCCGGATGCTGGTCTTCTCGGTGGCCGCCCCGTCCAGCGGGGTGCCCCCGTACTGGGCGGCCACCGCCGACGGGCCCGGGGTGGCGTACCTGCCGGAGACCTCCGCCGCCACCGCCGAGCAGATGGCGCGGCGGATCGCCGCCGAGGCCGAGCCTGCCGACCGGGTGCTGGTCTCCGTGCACTGGGGCACCAACTGGGGGTACGAGGTGCCGGCCGAGCACGTCGAGTTCGCGCACCGCCTGCTCGACGCCGGCGTGGACGTGGTGCAGGGTCACTCGTCGCACCACCTCCGACCGGTCGAGGTCTACCGGGACCGGCTGATCCTCTACGGCTGCGGGGACCTGGTCGACGACTACGAGGGCATCAGCGGGCAGGAGGTGTACCGGCCTGAACTGCGGCTGCTCTGGCTGCCCGCCCTCGACCCGGACACCGGCCGGCTGCGCGGCCTGCGGGCCGCCCCCGTGCGGATCCGCCGGATGCGTCTGGAGACCGCGAGCCCCGACGAGGCGCGCTGGCTCGCCGATCTGCTCAGCCGCCTCGGCACCCGTTTCGAGGTCGCCGCCGACGGGCTGCTCACTCTGGCCGGCGACTGAGCCGGGTGGCCCGCGCCACCTACCGCCCGCCGTGGGCCCGGTGGCCATGGGCGCACAACGTGTGCAGAAGCGCATCGATTGCCGGCTGCTTGCGCTCCAGTGCGGCGAGCTTGGCCCGGCACTGATCAAGCTCGGCGGTGTGTCCGCGCGCAAGCTGCGCGAGATTTTCGACGGCGACAGCTGGCGCAGCTGCACTCCGCCTCGCCGTCGATCTGGCAACTTTCACCACTTCATCGACGCCACCGGCCAGCAACTCCGCGACGCGGAACAGCATGCGATGCCCCCGACGGCGTGGACCGCTGGCCGCCTGACTCACCCAACAACCGCCAGCCGGGCCGGCAACACTGATCCCGCTAGTATCCACTCGCATTTCGTTGGCTGTCGGCTTGACGACACCACGCTGGACGCCGGTGCCCACCAGGCGCACTTTCACAGTGCACGATGCGTATACAAAGGCGCGCTCACCGCGGTCGAGGAGCATCGAAATGTCCGACGTCGAGGTGAAATCCTACCGGTACCTGCGAACGGCGATGGTCGCCTTGCTGCTCGGCCTTGGAGCAGCGGTGATGTACCACAGCCTACAAGCGGGCGCTTTCCTGGCATCCGTTAGTGCCTACTACTACACGCCTGCGCAGGCGATCTTCGTCGGCGCCCTCATCGCCCTCGGGGCCTGCATGATCGCCTTGAAAGGGACGAACGAGGTCGAAGACGTATTTCTCAACCTCGGCGGGATGTTTGCGGCCGTGGTCGCGATCGTTCCCACGTCGCGTGGCGCGGACTATAGGACGGCGGTTCGCGCTTGCGAGCAGGCGGACAGTCCGGCGCTCCAAGAGCTGGACTGCCCCACTGTCCGGACGTTGGCCGAGGCCACCAAAGCGAACGTCGAGAACAGCACGGTTGCTCTGCTGTTTGTGGGCGCGCTGGCTCTCCTCGCCGCCATACTCTTCTACTCGCTGAAAGACCGGAGGACGCCTGGGGCAAAGTTCCCTCGGTGGGCATACGCAGCGACGTTGGTGGTGTACGGCGGATCTGCCGGTGCTTTCGCGGCGTCCAGGGCGTGGTTCATTGATAACGCCCACTACATCGCCGCCGTTGGTCTGCTTGCATGCATCATCGTCGTGGCGGTGGCCAACGCACTTCGACGCGACCAGGGACGGCAGGAGACTCTCAACGCCGTTCCCGGCGCGCTAGCCCGATCCAGGGATTTCTACGCATGGTTCGCGCGGATCCTGCTAGGGGCTGCCGCCGTGGGCACGCTGTTGTGGCTTGTCGACTGGATCAGCCTCTTCCTGCTCGAGATCGTCGTCGCCGCGTTCTTTGCCGTGTTCTGGATGGCGCAGACCATCGAACGGTGGCGCGACGAGCCCGGGCCCGGGCAGTGATCCTGGTGATCTGCCACCCAGCAAAGCGCAGGCAAGGGGGTTCGTGTCGGTGGGGCGAGTTGAACCCCAAATACGTGATCAGGATGGCCGCTGAAATGCCGTTATCCTGAGATCCGAACCACCGAAGGCGCGGCTATGTGTTCTGCCCAGAGACGTTGGGGACGGTTGAAGTGCGTTCGGCGGAGCCCGTCTAAATCCGGCGCCCCCTCTGTACCAGCCGGGCCAGATCTTTTCCGCGGACGTCGAACCGGAGCTGGCCCGGGTGCTCGCCGCGGGCGCCTCCTGTGCTAGGCCGACTGTGAAGGCGAGCGCAACTTGCGGTCGGCAGGTTCAGTCGGTCGTAGCATTTGATCTTGGCGGTTCGGTGGGACAGGATGTTCTGCCGTGCGTGCGTTGTTGACCTTGGATGATCGGGAAGAGATATCCCGTGGCCTGGCCGAAGGCTTGGAGTACAAGCAGATCGCGGTCCTGATCGGCCGTGACCCGTCGGTGGTGTCGCGGGAGGTCGCCCGGCACGGTGGCCGGACCGCCTACCGGGCCGCGGCCGCCGACACCGGTGCGGCGGTGGCGCGGCGGCGGCCGAAGACGTGGGCGGTGCAGCGGGCACCGGGCCTGGTTGAGGTGGTCCGCGAGCGGCTGCGGCTGGGTTGGTCGCCGGCGTCGATCGCGGGTCGGTTGGCGTTTGACTACCCCGACGATCAGGCTTACCGGGTGTCTCACGAGGCGATCTACCAGTGGGTGTACGCCCAGCCGGTGTCCACTCTGGCTCGGGAGCTGATCGGTCTGCGTACCGGCCGCACGGCCCGTCGTGGCGGGGCCCGGCCGGCTCCGGCACCACGCATCCGCGAGCCCCGCTACCTGGACGAACGCCCCGCCGAGGTGCAGGGCCGGCAGGTCCCCGGGCACTGGGAAGGTGACCTGGTCATCGGCAAGGCAGGCAAGAGCGCCGTGGCGACGCTGGTCGAACGCACCTCCCGGTTCGTGGTCCTGGTCCCACTTACCGGCCGGGACGCCCTCACCGTCGGCGACGCGATCATCGCCGCCGCCGGGACCCTCCCACCGCAGCTGGCCCGCTCGTTGACCTGGGACTGCGGGTCGGAGATGGCCGGACACGCCCGGATCACCGCCGCCGGACTGCCGGTGTACTTCGCCCGCCCGCACTCACCCTGGCAACGCGGCAGCAACGAGAACGCCAACCGGATCCTGCGCGAGTACTTCCCCAAGGGCTTCCCGATCACCTCCGACCCCAAATATCTGGCGATGGTGGCTTCCGAGATCAACGACCGACCCCGTAAGATCCACGGTTGGAAGAAGCCCTCCGAGATATTCACCGAACTCGTCGAGGCAAATGCTTCCACTGGCTGAACCCGCCCATCTCTCAACGGCAAAGCGGTTCATCGTGAGGCCGGCTGGGCGTAGGCCGGTGCCGCCAGGAAGCTGCGTGCTCCCAATCTGCCCCCAATTTAAGGGCAACAGCGCGAAAGCCCGTTACCGGTGGTTCCGGTGACGGGCTCGCTACCTGCAAATATTCATTGTGGGCGAAACTGGGATCGAGCCAGTGACCTCTACGGTGTGAAGCAGGACGCTACACCGACTCTGACCTGCGGAGACGCGAGACCGCAGGTGGGGGCGCATGCGTTGGGCGTGGTTCGGTGCCGAGTACCGGCCGTCTATCGAAGCGAGCTCTACGCCTCCAAAGTCGGGGTGGCGCTACAGGCCGCTGGGGTCAGCGTCTCTCGCAACGAGAGGGACTACGGTCCTGACTTCCACGCGCAGACCCGTGACGAGCATGGCCGCGGTCTAGGTTAGGTACCGCGAGCGTGGACCGCTCAGGACGTAAGACATCCGCCAGGCGGAACGCTTTACCCACGGCATCCGGGGTGTCGCCGACGAGAACAACAGGCTCGTGGAAGCAGTGACCTGGAACGACGACAGAGGCAGCGGCCTCTTGACGCGCCCTGATGAGGGTCATGGCCGCTTCCGCTCCTCCAACTGCCGCCGAACATCCGGAGGCTGACGGACACTGACCCATTTGTTGCGGCGGATCACCTCGTCGGGCAGTCGCCAGACCGTCCAGCCTCCCCGGACGGGGCCACGATCGTACGTCCGGTAAAGCGCTCCACCTTGTCCCCGTCGGGGAGGTTGGTAGCCCTTGTGGTGCCCGGCGAGGTGATCTCCCGGCTGATCTCCGAGGAGAGCCGGGGGTTCGGGGCGGAGCCCCGAGGTCTTCGTCCTGGCCGTCGGTCACTACTACCGATCGGCTTGGCTAGCGGCTGTCTCGCCATCGACCACGACCGCACGGTTGGTCAAGTTTCCCGGCGTCTGCCTTGCCAGGTTCAGAACTCCTGAACCTGGCAAAGCTCTCAACGGCGGCGAAGGACCAGCACGTCCTCGTGCGCCACCAGGTGCACCGGGATGCCTTCGTCGCGGGTCCGCCGGACCGCCATCAGGCCGAACATGCTGGCCCGGTGCACGACCTGCCCGTCACGGACGGCGGCGAGCATCGCCGCCGTCCGCTGCACCGGGGCCAGCCCGGCTGACTGCGCGACGGCGAGCAGCTCGCCGGGCAGGTCGATCAGGTCATCGCGTTGGCGGCGTACCGGTCGGGAGGTGATCACCACGGTCCCGCCGGGACGCAGCAGCTGATAGCTGGCGGCCAGGATCGAGGCGAACCCGTCGAGCAGGCGGGACCACCCCGCATAGGCGAGATTGCCACGCTCCCGGTCCCCATACAGGTGGTCCCGCTTGCGTACCCCGGTACTCGTCGTCTGCACGAGGCCATGCGTCCCGCGCCCGTACGGCGGCGACGTGAGCACGAGGCTCACCCGGCCGACCGCCGACGCGGGCACCAGGTCGAGCAAACCGGTGGCATCCCCAGTGAACACCGTCGCCGTGCCAGGGGCACCCTGCGACGCGGCGAGGGCGACGTTGGCCTCGGCCAGTGCGGTGTAGCAGGGCTCAATGTCGATCCCGATGCCCTGCCGGCCGAGGTGCATGGCCTCCACCAACGTGGTGCCGCACCCGCACATCGGGTCGAACACCACATCGCCCGGCGCGGTATACGCGCTGATCGCGTGCGCGGCCAGGTGAGGCAACATCTTGGCCGGATGGCTGGAGGTCCCCCGGACGTAGCGCCCTCGCCGCTGGTCACGCGCGGGTATCTGGCAGGTCAGCCACACCGAGGTGACCGGCAACATCTCAGCCATCGGCGCCTCCGCCCTCCGTCGCGCTGCGGGTCAGGATCAGCACGTCGGTGTGGATCACCAGCTGCGCCTGCTGGCCACGCCGGGGCGGCCGGTCGGCCGCCACGATGTGCTGCAGGTACGCCAGCCCGGCCCGCTTCGCGGCGACGACGACGTCGACCGGCAGGGTGACGTTGCCGTGCGGCAGCAGCACCGCCACGCAGCCGCCCGGCGCGAGGCGGGCGCGGCAGCGGAGAAAGAACTCGACCGGGCAGGCGTCGGCGACGGGCCAGCCGGTGACGATCAGCGTCGCCGCCTCACGCCCCCAGGCAACCGGGCGGGCCGCCTGCAGGTGGCTGCGGCGGTGTGCCGCGATGACCGCGCGGGCCAACTGCGGCCCCTCGGCCAGGTCGATGATGAGGTCGCACGGGTGGGTGAGGTTGTGGACCAGCCGCACGCCCATCGCGTTGGACATGGTCTCGCCCTCCTGCGGAGCAGGGACCGGCCAGACGGTGATCGGCACGGGCGGGTCGCCGGGCACCACGTCCCCCACGGGGACCGGTGCGCGGTGGACGTTTCTGTCGGTCATGGGCACGGTGGCCCCCGGACCGGCGGGCGTACTGACGATCCCCAGTGCGCCGCTGACAGGCCGATCGAACCCGCCCCTCCCCTGACAGAAACGGTCAGCTCGGCCGCCAGACAGCCCCGCGGGCGGGCGGCGCACCGGCGAACCTGACACGAGCGGACACGACCTGTCCTGGTCTGACACTCGCTCGTGGTGTCAGGTCGGGCTGTCCCAATCGGGGGTCTCGAAGCGTTCGCGCAGGGCGAAGCGCTCCCGTGGAGGAGGCATCACCATGGCCACAACCCCCCGCACGAGGACAGGCGACACGGCGCTGACCGCTGCCGAGACAGCCTTCGAGCTACTGACCTGCGAACCGGCTCCGCTGGTGTTCGACGCTCGCCCGGTACCAGGTCTGCCGGACACGACGATGCCGCTGGACGAGCTACGCGAGCTGCTGATGGACGGACGCTACGACAGCGACACCACCGATGAGCTGTGGCGGCAGTTGGCCCACCACGCCCGCGAATGGGGACCGGCCTGGGTCGTCGGCGCGATCGGCGTGGCCCTGCCCGCCCTGACACACCTTGCAGCGAAGATCAGCCGCGGCTACGTCCGGCACGCCGACGACGTCGACTCCGCAGTCCTCGCCGGGTTCCTTCAGGCACTGCGTGCGGCGGACCTCACCCCGCCCCGGTTATGGCTGCGGCTGTGCTGGGCGGCCTGGCGCGCCGGGGCCGCGGTCGTCAAGGCCGACGACGGCGAGGAACTGCCGCTGGACCTGCCCACCGGCTCGCGTTCGCCGAGGATGCCCTACGGGCATCCGGATCTGCTGCTCGGCCGGGCGGCCGCCGCGGGCCTGATCACCGCCGAGGCCGCTGAGCTGATCAGCGCCACCCGCTTCGGGGACGCGCTGATTGAGCAGTTGGCCGCCGAGAAGGGCGTCACCGCGTCGGTCCTGCGGATGCGCCGCCGCCGCGCCGAACGCGTCGTGGCCGCCGCAGTCACGCGGGGCGACCTGTCCGGCCCGAGCCGCTCGTCCGGCTGCCACGAAGCCGCCATGGCGGCCTGACAACACCGCCCTGTGGGCATACAGCCTGAGTACATCGGTAGGTACGCCGTGACCTACAAGGACTTACTTTCCGACGCGATCAATGCGGCTGCTCCGGGGCTGTTCTCGTTACCGAGCTGACCACTGCGACCGGCTACACCCGATCCCTGCGCCACCGGTGCAAGCGCGCGCATCGCGGTTGCATAGAGCGTTTTGATCAGCGTGTCGGCGTCGCGTTGCTGCTCAAGGAGGCTGTTCAGCGAATCGCCGAGCGAGGTGGACATGGACACCACGGCGCTGCGCCGGCCGTCGTCGGTGACGCCGGTGACCGTGATGTAGCCGCCGTCGTGGCCCTGGTAGACGCCGCCGCAGGGCAGCGGGCGGCTGACCAGGCCGAGCCCGTGGAGGCCGCGCGGCCAGATCGCATTGATGTCCTCGTTGATCTCGACCGTTCGTTTCATGTCGGCCAGTTGTGCGGGGCGCAGCAGCGGGCCGCCCAGCAGCGCGTGGAAGAACCGGTCGAGGTTCCGGGTGCTGGAGACCATGGAGTCCGGGTCCACTAGGGCGCGAGCACCGCAGGTTCCGGGGCGGGTGCCCCGTCGGGGGTCCGGGGCCCGGCGATCTGCGGCTGCGCCGTGTGGGCGCGCGTGACCGGAAGCGATGCCGCCAGGCAGGCAGCGGGGACCCCGGCTGTGTGCCCGCCGGGACGGTGCGTCAGAGCATGGCGAGCCGGTCCACCAGCAGTTCCACCCTCTGCTCGGTGTGCTCCGGCGGCAGCCGTCCGGCCCGGGTCAGGGTGGCCAGCCCGTGCAGGGCCGCCCAGAATGTCTCGGTGAACAGCCCCGGGTCGACGCCGTCCCCGGCGACCTCGCCGAGGCTCTCCAGTAGCGCGGCGAAGGCGTCCTTGAGAGGTGCCGGGGTGTCCTCGTGCGCGAACGCCAGGCCGCCGTCGAGCTGGAAGATGGCGTCGTAGACCGCCGGGTTGCGTGCGGCGAAGTCGAGGTAGGCGCGGGCGAGGGCGGTGACCCGGCTACGAGGGCCGTCGGCGGCGGCGGTCGCGGCCCGCACCGCCGCGGCCATCTCGGCGGCGCCCTTGAGGGCGACGGCGCCGATGATCTCCCGCTTGCCGCGGAAGTGGCTGTAGAGGACGGGCTGGCTGTATTCGATGCGCTCGGCGAGCCGGCGGGTGGTGACCGCGTCCCAGCCCTGCTGCTCGGCGAGGTCGCGGGCCGTGGCCACGATGAGGCGTTCGCGGTCCGCCCGTTCGCGCTCCTTGCGTTCCTGTACCGACATGATTCGATCCTAGCACCGCTAGGCAACCGAGCGGCAGCAGTGCTAGCGTTGCCATGCCAGCTATCAACGCTAGATCCCAGGAGGGGTCTTCATGCTCAACGCACTCGAGGTGTTCACCACCGTGGTCGTCGGCGTGATGGTGGGGGTGGAGTTCTCCGTCGCCTTCGTCATCAACCCGATCCTCAACGCCCTCCCGGAGGACAGTGGCCAACTCGGCCGCGCCCACGGGGGCCGGATGCTCGGCGCCGCGATGCCGGTCTGGTACATCGGCTCGCTCGTCCTCGTCGCGGTCTGGGCCATCGCCGGATGGCACCACCACGGCACCGGCCTCGTCGTCACGGCCGGCGCGCTGCTGATCCTCAGCGTGATCATGTCGATCCTGCTGCTCGTCCCGATCAACAACCGGGGCAAGACGTGGACCCCTGACAACCGGCCCGCCGACTGGAAGCAGCAGATGAACCGCTGGGACCGCTTGCACTACGTCCGCGTCGCCGTCATCATCGCCGCCTTCGCCCTGCTGGTCACCGCCCTCACCTGAGCCCGCGGGCCGACACCGCGCACGCGGCGCACAATCCCCACTCCCCCGGGCGGCAGCGGGCCCGACATCCGGGAATGCAGCTGCCGCTGAGAGCCCACAACTGGGATCCCGACAAGCTACGCCCCTCGATGACCTGCGCGGCTCTGGGCTCTGGTTCGGGTGAGGTCATTGATCCAGATCACCGAGGCACGTTGCAGGACGACGGTGGCTTCGAACGCCTTGCGGGTACTAGCGATCCGCAAGCGTCCGTTGGGTGACACCGGGCGCCTGGTGTCACGATCGGCGACCCCGCTGGTGGCGACGAGGTGCCGGCCGTCGGAGGTGGTCACTCGGGCTTGAACGCCGGTCACCCCGAGGGCGTGGATCGCGTCGGTGTCCCGTTGCAACCGGCCGGCGGCGTGGCCGGAACCGGTCACCGATCCTTCGGCCCGGGTCGAGCCCGGTGGCCGTGAACGTGAGGGCGACAAGCTGCGCCGCCGCACCCAGCGCGACCCGCTGCCTCGGTTTCTGCTGTTCAGTCTCATGGCACTGACGTTAGGAGCGGCGTTGACGCGGACCGATACCTCGTCCCACCCGATGCGGTACAGCTCGCTGTAGCGTCGCCGGCGTCACTCGCGAACGCCAATCGCGTCGACCGGCTGCGACCGCATGGCGATCCGGGTCGAGGTCATGATGGCGGCCCAGCCGAGCAGCGCGGCGACCGCGACGATTCCCAGGTAGATGAGCGGTGGGATGGACGGGATCAGCGTCCTGGTCAGCCCGATGCTCGTGCCGATCAACGACGGGATCGCGGCCAGGGTACCGATAAGAACGGCTGCGACGACGACGATCCTCGTCTCGCTGCGCATCATCGCGAACACCTGGCGACGGGTGGCGCCGACCAGTTGGAGCAGGGCGAATTCGCGAAAGCGTGCGGCGGTCGCCATCACCAGGGTGTTCACCACGGCGATCGCGAGGTAGCCGAGCATGACCGCGTTGAGGATGAGGCCGACCGCAGACTCGCCGGCGGCGGCATCGCGCTGCGCGGCGACGAACGACTCGCGGTTGTTGACCTGGACGCTCGGGAGGTGTCGGACGGCCGATCGCAACGCATCGCCGAGTGCCCCGACGTCGGTTCCCGTGGCCGCCGCGATCAGCACCGCGAAGTCCAGGCGGTCGGTGGTGTGCTCCAGGACGAGGTCGTGCGGCAGCGTGACGTCACCGAAGCCGAGTCCTCTCTCGTAGAGCGCCACCACCGTGGGTCTGATCGGCGTGCCGTCACCGAGACGTAGGTCCACGGTGTCGCCGAGAGCAGCGCCGAGGGTGCCCGCCGCGATCCGGCTCAACGCGACCGCGTTGTCCCGCACATCCGCGACATCGCCCTCCAGAACGGCGAGATCCATGGTCTCGGCGAGCCGGTCGCCGATGATCCCCTGCGCCGGGTAGGTCCTGATCTGAGGGTCATCTCCCGAGGTGAACGCCAGCGTCCGCGTGCGGACGACCAGGGTCACCGCCGAGACGCCGGGCACGTCCCGGAGCACGTCCGCGACCTCGGGCGAGACGCCAGCGGACGTGGACGTGACGACGTAGTCCGCGCGCAGTCCGTCCGCGGCCTGATCCTGCGCGGCCGAGCTCGAGGTCGTCGCGCTGAAGAGCTGCGCGGCGGCCAGGGTGATGCCCATGATCACAGGAGTGGTCGCCGCGGCGAGCCGCCGGGAGTTGGCGTGCGCGTTCGCGGTCGCGAGGAACCCGCTGACGCCCGACCTGCGGTTCAGCCAGGGGCCCAGCACGGTGACGGCACCGCCGAGCAACCGCGGCCCCAGCAGCGCGACAGCGAAGACGAGCAGGAACGCCGAGAAGGCCGCGCTTTCAACGGCCCCTTCACCGGGTAGCACCAGCGGCAGCACGGCCGCGGTGGCGAGACCGACGGGGATCAGCAGCAAGCCGATGGTCAACCGAAGCCATCCGAGTTTGGGCGGCTCCACCGAGGCCTCGCCGAGCGCGTCCACCGGCCTGAGCTTGGCCGCTCGCCGGGCGGCTATCCAGCCGCCCAGACGGGCGCCGACCAGGCACAGCACCATCGCCACGAGTACCGGAAGCGGGCTGATCGACAGTTCGAAGTCGTCCGGTACCGCGCCGACCAGGGTGAAGGCTTCGTGTAAGAGGAAACTCAGCCCGATGCCCGGAATCACGCCGAGCACTGCCCCGAGCGTGCCCACCACCATGGTCTCGGCGGCAATCATGCCGAGCACCTGCTTCGGGGTCGCGCCGATCGCCCTCAGCAGCGCCAGTTCCCGCAGCCGCTGCCGAACGGACAGGGCAAGTGTGCTCGCCACGACGATCATGATCACCAAGACCATGCTGCCGCCGAACGCCAGCGACAGCTCGCTGATGAACGAACGCGTGCTGCCGATGTCGAGGAACTCGACCTCGCTGCGGTCACTGCCGGTGTAGACGACCACATCGGAGGCCGCCGCCTTGATGGCGCTTGCCAACTCGTCGGCATCGACACCGGGCGCGGCCAGCACGCCGATCGCGTCCACCCGGTCTGGTTGGCCGGTCAGTTCCCGGGCCCGGTCATCGGTGAAGAACAGTGCGGACTGCCGGACGAGACTGCCTGCAGGCAGACCCGCGATGCCCGTCACCCGGAAAGTCGACGTGTTCGAGCCGACCACGAGCCGAACCGACGCGCCGACAGTGAGGCCGGCCCGCTCGGCCAGCGCGGAGTCCAGCACCACGTCGTCCGGCCCGGTCGGGGCCCGGCCAGCGCTCGTGGTGAACCGGCCGAGCGTGGCCGACTGCCAGCCATGCCCGAGCGCGGGCGTGCCGTCCGGCCCGGCGAGCACCTCGGCGTCGGCCATCACGAGGCTGACCGGGACGTTGACCTCGGCGATCGCCGCCCGGACGCCAGGCACTCGCGCGATATCGCCGACCCGGTCGGCCGGCAGGGTGGCCCGCTCGCCGAACCTGGGATCCACGTCGTCGGCCACCAGCAGTGCCTGCGGGGCGCCCACCACCAGGTCGGCAGCCTGATAGCGCTCGGTCGGCACGCCCGAGCGTTCGCTGCTCTCCAGCAGGATCCCGCAGGCCGTGATCACCGCCGAGCCGAACAGCACCGCCGTGAATGCCGCGACGAACCCCCCCTTTCGTCCCTTGACCGTGCTCCAGGCCAACGCCAGCATGCGCTTGGACATCACGCGGCGGCCCACGGCTCGCCTAGGTGAGTCATCCGCTCGGCGATCTGCTCGGCGGACGGTCGGGGCATCTCGCCGGCCAACCGGCCGTCTGCGAGGAACACCACGGTGTCAGCCTGCGCGGCCGCCACCGGATCGTGCGTGACCATCAGCACGGTTTGCCCCAGGTCGTCGACGATCTTCCGGAGCAGTGCCAGGACCTGGCGGCCGGTGCCGCTGTCCAGCGCGCCCGTCGGCTCGTCGGCGCACACCAGGTCGGGCCGGTTGATGAGCGCTCTGGCGATCGCCACCCGCTGTTGCTGGCCACCGGAGAGCTGGCTCGGGCGCCGGTCGTGATGCTCGGCGAGCCCGACCGCGGCGAGGACACTCGCTAGTTGCTCGGGATCGACCGGTTTCTCGGCCAACCGGACGGGCAACGTGACGTTGTCCGCCGCGCTCAGCGCACCGAGCAGGTTGTACGCCTGAAAGACGAACCCGATCCGGTCCCGGCGCAGCTCCGTCAACTCGGTCTCCGACCGGCCGGACAGCTCCGTGTCACCCAGCACGACCCGGCCCGATGTCGGGCGGTCCAGGCCGGCCGCACAGTTCAAAAACGTGCTCTTGCCGGACCCGGACGGGCCCATGACGGCGGTGAACGTACCGCGCGGGAATCCGACTGTCACCCCGTCGAGAGCGCGTACCTCATTCCTCCCCGACCCGTATACCTTTGACACCGAATCCAATTGCACTGCGTACGGATGTGTCGCAAATGTCGGCATTGCATCCGGGTATAGCGAGTGGATCGCGGTGGCCTCGACCAGCGCCCCGCGTCGTCTCGATAGGTTTCTGCTGTTGAACCTCATGCGTTCCGACGCTAGATTCCGCGCCGTCGGATACCGATATCCCGTACCACCCGATGTGAGGTACAGCTGGCTGTAGTGCTGCGGGCGGCGGCCACGGGGCAGACTTGGCGCCGTGTCGGGAACGCGAAGGGACGCTGCCCCAAGGAGGGTACGCAGAAAGGGCATCCTGTGACGTCGGGTCGACGGTGGGTGCAGGCGTGGCGTGGCGGGGCCTACCTCCTGAAATCACTGGCCACTGGGATCGCCACGCTGCTCGCGCTGCCGCTGCTGTGCCATCCGAGGCTCGCCCGGCGATGGGCGAATTGGCACCGTGACCGCGCCGGCCGACTGCTCGAGACGCCGTTGGCATCGCGTCCTGCCCTGCGCGCGACGGCACGCCGGGCATGGGCCGATCCGGCGACGCCCCGCGACCTGCTCTGGCTGCCGGTGAACGCCATCACCGCAGTGCCGCTCGGCCTGCTCGCGCTGCTGTGCGTCGGCAACATCCTGACCGCCGCGGTCGCCACACCACTGTGGTGGACGTTCGCACCGCAGGATCGACCACGGCTGTTCATCGATATTCCGGTGACCGGCTGGGCGACAGCCCTCACACTCGGTCCACTGCAGATCCTCCTGCTCACCGCGCTGGCGTACCTGGCCTTCGCGCCGATCGCTCGCGCACACGCCCGGATCTGCCTGGTAGTGCTGTCGCACTCGGCAGCCGAACAGCTCGCCGACCGGGTCGCCGTGTTGACCCGCACCCGGGCAGACGTGCTCGACGCACACGGCGCAGAGCTGCGCCGGATCGAGCGCGACCTGCACGACGGCACCCAGGCGCGGCTGGTGGCCATCGCGATGCGGCTGGCCGTGGCCCGGCGGGCACTGTCCAACAATCCACGAAACGAGCAGTTCCTGGAAGGACTCCTTCGGGACGCACACGAAGGAACCGAGGAGGCGATGACCGAACTCCGCGACGTGATCCGAACCGTCTACCCGCCGATCCTCGCCGACCGCGGCCTCACCGGTGCACTGACCGCAGTGACGGCTCGCTGCGGCGTGCCAACCCGGCTGGACATCGACAACCTCGAAACGGTACCGGCGGCCGTGGAGTCTATCGTCTACTTCGCCGTCGCCGAGGCACTCACCAACGTCGCCAAGCACAGCCAAGCGACTACGGCCGGCGTACGGGTGAGCCGCACGGCAGACCGGTTATCGGTGGTGATCACCGACAACGGCGCTGGCGGCGCCGACGATCGGCTGGGCACCGGCCTGGCCGGGATCCGTCGCCGGGTGCTCGCTCTCGACGGCACCGTCGACGTCGATAGTCCGGCCGGCGGGCCGACGACGATCACCATGGAGCTGCCGTGCGGGTTGTAATCGCCGAAGACAACGTGCTGCTGGCCACCGGACTGGAACTGCTGCTCAACAGCGTGGGGTTCGACATCGCCGCCATCGCGGGCGACGCGACGGGCTTCCTCACCGCCGTGCGGGACCATCGGCCCGACGTCACCATCGTCGACGTCCGGCTGCCGCCGTCATTTCGCGACGAGGGCATCCGAGCCGCCCTGCAGGCCCGTCGAGAGCACCCTGGCCTGCCGGTCCTGGTGCTGTCGCAGTACGTCGAGCAGCAGTACGCCGCCGAACTCCTCTCCACCACCGGCGGCGGCGTCGGCTACCTCCTCAAGGATCGCGTCAGCCGGGTGGATGAGTTCGTCGACGCGCTGCGCCGAGTGGCCGCCGGTGGCACCGCCATGGACACCGAAGTCATCGCCCAACTCCTCACCAACCGCGGCGACCCGATCGCCGTCCTCACCCCTCGCGAACGCGAGGTACTCGCGCTGATGGCACAGGGACACGACAACAACACCATCGCTGACCGGCTTTTCATCACCGACAACGCCGTGCACAAGCACATCGGCAACATCTTCAACAAGCTCGGCCTCGCCGTCACCGACAGCGGCCACCGCCGCGTCCTCGCCGTTCTCACCTACCTCAACGGCGCGGGCCAGATCGGCGGCGACTGAGTACGCCGGTGACTCGCTCAACCGCGGCGACCAGCGCCGCCGGGGCAGCGCGCATCCGAGCTTTCTCCACGGCGGCACAAAGATCTCCAACTCGGCGACGAGGCCGATGACGTACGCGACAGACTCCGCGAGCAACAACTCCATGTGATCACGCCGCCTGCCCAGGCACACTCCATGAAATCCCATAAAAGAGTGCGCCCCAGCCGCACAGAACTCACGTGATCACGGCCCACCGACCGCCCACTTCCATGATCACGTACGTTTGTTTGGTCAGCGGCACCCAAGGGCAAGCCCGGGGCCCATCCCGAAATCTTGGAAGTTTAGGCACGTCACAGCGGCCTTGGAGCTCCAAAAATCGGCCCGCCAGACACCAACTACTGAGACGTCCGGTACCAGAGGTGTAGTCGGTCAATCACCCGACGCCCGCCCATCGGCACGACCGGACGTCCTCGCACCCGGACGTACCACCTCTGGCGGCTACCTAGGGTGACGGGGCGCTCCGACGCCGACGCGCACGATCGGCGGCAGATCCGGGTGCCCGATCTTGAATCACGCCGGCTCAGACCTACCGACAAGGGGTGGCGAGGATCGTCGCGCCGACCGACGGCACAGGACCGACTTGGTACGGTCTGGCAGTGGAGTGGGCGGTCTTCTGGCGCATCGTCGAAGGTGCCCGGGCTGAGGTGGGTAGTGACACCGAACGCGTCGCCCAGGCGCTCCTCCGTCGCCTTCGCGCGTTGGCCCCAAGCGAGATTGAACAGTTTGAGGAGCTTTGGTTCCAGGCACAGGACAAGCTCTACAACTGGTCAATCCGGGACGCCGCGACGCTGCTGCTTGGTCCCTTGAGCGAGGATGACTTTCCCGCGTGCAGGACTGGATCGTGTCGCACGGGCGGCCAACCATGCAGCGTGTCCAGGACGGTCGAGCTGGCGCGTGACCGGCGCAACGCTCGGATTGACTGGTTCTGCGGCCTCCCACTCGAGGCGCACATCGCCGCAACCGGGGCTCCCCTCGCTATCGATGGGCCTTCCTTGGGTGAAGCCCGCGGTGATCACCACCGCGTCCGGGTCGCAGCGCACCCCACGGGCACGCGCGAGATAGACGGCCACCGCCGCCCGCAACGCGGGCAGTCCCGTCGGGTCGGGATGGTCGAACGTGCCGTGCGACGCCGTCGCCAGCACGCGGCGAACACTGCCGGCCCAGACCGTACGCGGGAACGAACCGAGATCGGGAATCCCCGGCCGCAGCTCGATCACCGGCCCGGTCGCCGTCGCGGGCCGCGGCTTCTCGCGCGAGTCGGGCGGTTCGTGAGGTACGTCCGCGACCCGGGTGCCCGAGCCGGGCGCCGACACCAGCCACCCTTCCGCCACCAGTTGCGCGTACGCCTGCACCACCGTGCCCCGGGACCGGCCCAGGTCGGTGGCTCCGGCTCCCGGGCAAGCGCGACCCGGCCGGCAACCGGCCGGTCCGAATGCTCTCCCGTAACGCGTTCTCCAGCATTCGGCCCGGAAAACCCGCACCCGGATCGAACTCCAGATACAGGTCGAGTGACTCCACCACCCGCCAACGATCTCAACCGGCTGGCCACGGTGCGGGTGCGGCGACGACTCGTCGACCGGTGCACGTGCGGCTCCACCCGTTTGGGTGGTTTGCCGAGTTTCGACCTTGGTGCGGAGTCCGGATCGGTAGGACGCAGGTAATGGGGGACGAACAGCCAGGCGGGCTACTCAGGGCGCCCCGGGAACGGCAGCCGGTGGCGCTCCTGGAGCTTTTCTTCGACCTGGCGTTCGTCTTCGCCTTCACTCAACTCTCCCGAAAGCTGATCTCGGAGCTGACCTGGACGGGGGCGTACCAGACCCTCGTGCTGCTCCTCTCGGTGTGGTGGATCTGGAGCCTTACGGCGTGGCTGACGAACCGGTTGGACCCTCGCCGCACCACGGTCCAGGTGGTTGTCCTGGGCACCATGATCGCCAGTATCGCGATGGCAGCCGTTCTGGCCGACGCCTTCGACGAGCGCAGCGTTGTATTCGCGAGCGTTTACGCCGTACTCCAGATCGCGATGGCGCTCTTCTTCGCCGTCGCCCTGCCCCAACCGGAAAGGCGCACCGGCTGGCGGCTACTCGTCTGGTCCACCGGCACCGGCGTGCTCTGGATCGCGGGCAGTGTCACCGGCGATGCCGCACGCGCCGTGCTCTGGACCCTCGGCGCGGCGATCAACTACGCCGCGTTCACCCTCCGGTTTCCCACCCCACGGCTCGGGCGGATAACCGCACCCGAGTGGCCCGTCGCCGCCGAGCATATGGCGGAGCGGCACCGCCAACTCTTCATCATCGCCCTCGGCGAACTGATCCTCGTCACGGGGCTCACCTTCACCCGGACGGACTTCACCGCCGACCGGACCGGCGCCTTCGCGGCCTCGATCCTCACCACCGTGCTCCTCTGGAGGATCTACGTCTTCCGCGCCGGAGAACTACTTGCCGAAGCCATCGACGCCGCCGCCGATCCGATACGGCTGGCCCGCCCCATGGCACTCGCCCACCTGACAATGGTGGCCGGCGTGGTCGTCACCGCGGTCGGCGACGAACTCGTCATCGCCCAACCGTTCGGCCACAGTCACCCGGCGTGGGTCGCCGTCCTCGTCGGCGGACCCGCGCTGTTCATCGTGGGACGGGCCCTCCTGGAACACACGGTCTTCGGTCGGGTTTCGCCAGACCGACTGATCGCCCTGCTCACCCTGCTCGCGCTGGCGGCACCGCTGCTGCTCGCCCCACCGCTGCTGGCCGCTGTCGCCATCGCCGCGGTCCTCGCCGCCGTCGTCCTCTCCGATGCGCGGGACGCGCGAAAGCACCCGCCAGCCGCACCACGGGACAGACGGCCGTAGCGGGACCCGGGAGCCCGCCGTGGCAGGCCCCCGGTCCGCGACCGTTACCGGGTTACCGCGAACTCGATCCGGGTCGCGGTGTCCTCGATGCCGGTGAAGCCCTCACCGGGGTTGAGCAGGTCCTCGCCGAAGTCGACGTCGGGATCGTCGGCGGTGCCGCCGATGTTGTCGGCGCCGACGCCGAACATGAGCGCAGGGTTGCCGCCCTGGTCCATGATGTTGGCCTGTTCGTTGAACTGGTCGACGTGCCAGTTGCCGAAGAAGTGACCCGCCTCGTGCGCGGTGACGTTGCCGACCGCCTGCCCGACGAAGGCGATCCGGTCACTGGCCGCCGTCATGTACGTGTTTAGCGAGGCCTCGCCGGACGGGTCGCTCAGCACGTCGAGCAGCACCAGGGCGCTGTCCTCGGTGCCGAAGTTGCCGGGGTTGATGTATTGGGCGATGCCGATCGTGGGGATCCCGGACTCGGCGATCGTGCCGCCGACGATCACCCGGCTCACGTTCGGCTCGCCGAACGGGTCGGCGTGGTCGCGGCTGTTGCGGATCCGCAGGTCGAAGCGCTCGTTGAGGCCGCTCTCGATCATGTCGTGCCGGACGTTCTCCTCGACCTCGGCGACGATCGCGTCGATCACGGCGTCCTCGTCGGCGGTGGTGAGGCCCCACCGGGCCCGACACGCCCTCCGGAACGCCGGCCGATCTGCGCGACGAGACCCGTACGAGGCAGCGTTTCCCCAAGCTCACGGCCTACCTCGACAACAATCCGTGGATCGAGCGTCCATGGAAACGCGCGGCCAGCTGACCACCGCCTGCGCTCGGCGGCATTACAGGATGCATCTTCGGCGCACGTGCGGACTGGAGGAGGGGGCGAGGCGAGGTGCTCAGCGCAGTTCGACCTCGACGCCGTGTTCGGTGAGCATCTGCAGGAGGTAGTCGAGGGTGACCGCTGGCTCGTACCGACGCCGGTTGTAGCCGGCGACGAGGTGTTCGCGGGCTACCGCCGAGTTGTGCCAGACCAGCCGGAACGGTGTGCGGGCACCCCACCTCGAATGCAGGCAGTCGCTAAGGGCGTCGAGGTTCCAACCGAAGTAGCCGCCCGGGCCGTTGATGGCCTCGCCGATGGCGCAGTAGAAGCCCTCGATGTCGGTGACGAAGCGGCCGTCGAGGTCAAACACGATCCCTGCCGACTGGTCCAGGAGATCGGAGCGGCGATAGGCCAGTGCCATGCCGGACCATTCGTGCCGTAGCGTCCGGTCGTAGCCGGCCCACAGGTTGCGCTCAGCGGGTCGGCCAGCAAGCCACTGCTCCAGAATGGACGTTTTCCCGTCGAGTGCGGCTGGTGTCCCTCGCTGGCGACGGTGACGTCAAGGAGGCCGTCACCGAGCAAGGACGGCACGCTCGACACGATCGTGCCGTACACGAGGCCGCCTATCAGGGGTGACGCCGAGCCATCGGCGGCGATGGCTTCCTCGTCGGCTGTTACCTGGCGACGGCGTAGGCCGGTCTTTGTCGACTTCGGCATGGCGGCGATCGCGGCCTGCAGTAGCGGCTCGGGTTGGCACCCGACCAGGACGACGTTCGGTACCGGTGGCGCGGCCTGGTCCCGGAAGACGCCCGTGATGTCGGCGCAGGCACCGTACGGTGTGTCGTCCGTACCGCGCAGCACGAACCCGGTTACGTCGCCGGCGTGGTCGACGGCGTCCGTGCGATCGTCCACGTGGACGAGGCCTTCCAGGTCGACGTCGACACGCCCTGGCGAGGTCGTCGACGGCCGTTGGCCCAGGACGGTCACGTCGAGCAGATACACGCCGAACCAGCCGTCCCGTGTCGCTCGGTCGTCGGGCATCGCCGACACCCACAGGTTGCCCAACCAGTCGCGGCCGCCGTCGACGGCAATCGCAGCGGGGCCACTGTCGAGGCTCGAGGCGACGGCCCCGTCCGGTACGCAGCCCAGGAGGGTGAAGCGTTCCCGCGGCCGGGGTGGCAGATCGACGAACAACCCGTCGACGTTGACGCACAACGCTAGGACATCCCCGTCGTCGGGAACTGCGGGTCCGCGAAGCAGCCAACGCGGCGAGACCCGCCGATTCCACGTCCACCGCTGCTGCTCCGGCTGGTCGGTCGTCACCTCCCGACCATACTGGCGAATCACGAACTCGCCTCGCGCACCACCCAGCTCGTCGGTGCTCCGCAACGCAGACGCACTACTTTCGGCAGATCCGGTCGTTGCCACCCGCCAAGGTCGACGCCCTGTTCGCGGCAGATCCGTGCACCCTCGTCATCCGAAGGATCGCTCAGCGAAGCTGATCCCGGCGCGCTGGGCCGATGTGAGCATCTGCCGGGCGACGAGTTGCGGCGGCAACCGGAGATACTGGGTGTAGCCGGAGGCCCGAAGGCGGAACTCGAAGTTTTGGCCTTCGATTTGCCACAACGGCTCGGGGTTGCTGTCCGGCGGATCAAGCCGGTGAACATCGGCGATTTCCATGACTTCATGGAGGGGTCCGAGCCGGCCGGTGATGTCCCAAGCCCCTTCGAACACGAGCGTCGCGGGTGCAACCGGCCGGGGGGTTGGTACTCGGCACATGATCATCTTTCCACGCGCGTGGTCGACACCTTCGGATCCGCCGAAGAGGTCACCGAGTAGAAGGCCCTGGTCAGAGGGTTACCGGTGGGATTCGAGTCTCAGGACCCGGGATCCATAAGGACGCCACCACGGTGAGACCCAGAGCCATACGCCGATGCAGCGTGCCTTTCGTGATTGGAGGCAGCGGGCCTGGGACGACAGCCGGCACCAGCCAGGCGGGGAGCAGCGAAGCGTGACCACTTCGGTGTTCTCTGGGAGGTCACGTCGGCCCGCTCGCCCCGCATCACCGCGGTCAGCGCACTGTTCCGCGTCCGGCTGCGGTGAGCACGTCGGGCGCGGTGACCACTTCGCCAACCTGCGCCCACCTCCAAGGCCAGGCCATCCAGCAGCTCCTTACCGCCCTGACCTGCGGATACTCCGCTACCAGGCGACATAGAGTGCTGTCAACTGCTGCTCAATATGGCTGAGCACTCCGTGTGAAGCAGGACGCTGAACCGACTCTGACCTGCGGAAACGGAAGACTACACGTCGAGGCGGGTGCCGTTCAGCGCCGCTCGGTGCCGTTGGATGCGGTTCAACGCCGTTCAGTGCACCCAACTGCTCCCAACCTGCTCCCCCGATCGCGGCCGCACATCGATGTACACGGTCAGGTACTAAGCGATGAGTTCGAGCGGAGAGCTCAGGGACATCGGGCTGCTCACCGCCACCGGTTTCCGGTGGCGCGTACGTAGTTCCGCCACACGTACCGCCATGGGGTGACGGCGAGGATGACGACAACCAGGGAGCAACTGACCACGGTCTCGGTCTTGGCCGCGTCGAGGTCACCGGTGGTGGCTCCGGGGAGGGCGACCAGTGCGAGCCAGAGGAGCTTCCAGAGCGACTCGAACAGCAGCACGGGAAGCAGCTTGACCGGGTATCGCAGGCCGAGGAACGCCAAGAGGGACATGGCGGTGAGCATGCAGAGCGTCACGCCCTCGTAGAGCGGCAGGGTGGCGACGTCGGGCAGGAGCGGCCACTTCACCAGGGCCAGTCCGACACCCATCAGGAGGTAGCCGGCGCGCATCAGGTGCAGGCGGGTCAGGGACAGATCGGAATGGATAGTGGGTGCGGCGACAGTGGTAGTGGACATGGGATTTACTCCTGGTCGAGATGGGATGGTGGCGGTCGTGCGGCAGTACGTGTTCGGGGCGTGTGGGTCAGCCTCGTCGCGTGAACCCAGGGGGTCTACTGGTGTTGCTGTTCCTGGGAATCAGGGTCGTGCGCGGCGTCGATGGAGGTGAGGGAGATGAGGGTGACGCCGAGGTCGCGGACCTTGGTGAGCAGGCCGTGCAGCTCGGCTTGGTCCGTCACGGCGCCGCGAAGTGTAGTGGCGTCGTCCTCGTGGGTGAGGGCGAGGCCGCCGAACCAGGTCGACCAGTGCTGGTCGAGGTGTCCGTGGATACGGAGCTCGTAGCGCAAGGGTGCATGGGCGTCGTTCGGCATGGTCAGGACCTCACCCCCGCGGCTTCTGCTCGCCGTGCCGGTCGCACTCCGGGGCGGCGGATGATGACCCACTCTGCGACGGCAGCGTTGATCACCCTGCCTGAGCTGACCGACAGACCGGTGCTCCAGTCTAAGGTGACACGCCACCCAATGTGAGCCATGAAACCAGAATCCGACGTACGCACATCGGCAGATCCGGTCGTCGCGCGGACGGAGGTCGACGCTCTGATCGCGGCAGATCCGGATATTGAGTCGCCGTAGTAGGGGCAGGAAGCCTGTCTACTCCGCGGGTGCAACCCAGATGGCGGATAGCTGTCTGACGTGGTGGACCATGGTGTTCACTCGGCAGGTTCCCGACGCTTTGGGCGGCCATCGCTGTCACGCTTGGGCGACGGCGGCTTGCGGCGATGCCGTGCCATACTGCGGCACGTGCACGTGACCGGGGAAGTGCAGATGACGTACGGCCTGCTGCGGCGGATGAGCCAAGACGCACTGGGCCGCTGGCAACGGGTTATGCGGACGCTCCTGCTCGCCCTCGCGGCACTGGCTGTGCTGTTGGCCACGCTGCTCGCGACACTGACGGGGTTCAACGGTCGGCTGCTCTACGTCGTGCTGATGTTGTGTGCCGCGTTCGCCGTGACCGAACTCCTTCCGGTACTGAGTTGGTTGCTGCAGCGCAGCCTCTTCGTCGAGCCGTTCCGGTACGAGGTGAGCACGTCGGGCGTCGACATCCAGACCGCGAGCAGCCGGACACAGATCGACTGGTCCGGCATCACCCGGATTCGGCGGCGACGCCACACCTGGCTGCTGAAGTACGGCATGAGCCAAATTCCGGTGCCGCGGGCGGCGTTCGCGCCCGAGGATCAACGAATCGTGGACGACTTCATCGTTAGGCGCCTCGAGTTCGCCGGGTGACCGTCCCCGGCGCGACCAGCCCGAGCAGCGCGACCGCCGATGCAGCACGTCGGGAGCGTCCCCGCGCGCAGCAGCCGACCACTCGGTTACGCCCAGTAACCCGTACGGTACATGCGCAACGCACGGATTGCGGCCATGACCGGATGCTGGAAGCGTCGCTCGGTGGGCGTTGGCGTGTGACGTGGTCACCCTTGGTTGCGAGTGTCATGCGGTCCGGACGGCTGGTCATGGTCGGGGGATGGGGGTCGTTACGGGGTTGGTGTTGCGGGCGCGGGGTGCAGCCACGACCCGATCCGGCGCGCGGCGGCGAAGCTTGCCCAGCCGGCCGCGGCTACGAGCGCTTCATCTCCGGCTGGTCCGGGGTGCGTACGTGCGTCGTTGAGTACCCGACCGTCGACCTGGTGGGATGCGAGTGCGGCCAGCAGCGCGAATCGGCCTAGTGGCCGTTGCGGTGCCGGCAGCGTCTCGATGGCGTTTTCGGTCCAGCTGCGGGATATGCCTTGCTCCTCGCCACGCCAGGTGCTGAGCCTGGCGGTGACTAGCTGGCGTACCGGCTCTGGGAGCGCCTGTCGGCCAATCGCATCGAATGCGGCGGCGGCTCGGCCGAAGGCATCGGCGATGATCGAGTTGGGTCGGG
Organism: Micromonospora sp. NPDC005206; assembly: GCF_040608175.1. Lineage (NCBI taxonomy): Bacteria > Bacillati > Actinomycetota > Actinomycetes > Micromonosporales > Micromonosporaceae > Micromonospora > Micromonospora sp. NPDC005206. The sequence continues at coordinate 1,719 of NZ_JBEXHU010000042.1, read as the reverse complement.
CCCAGTCGAGGTCGTCGGGTAGCGGGGTCGGGGGAAGCAGGTCGAGCGATGCACCGGGGCGCGCCTTGCGTGCAAGCAGTCTCCGGAAGACGGGGAGGGCCGCGCGCTTGAAGATCGGTTTGAGTTTTGAGTCTGCCAACGGGAACGGTGAGGCGACGGCGAAGATGTTGATCATGCGGTTAATGTAGTGGTAAGAGAGGGCAACGCCGATCAGTTCGGGCGCGTGCTCGTTGGGAAACGGCGGTTGTCGCAGGAGGGGCGTGTCCGGCTGGCGGTTCGCGCGCGCCCAGGCGACCACGGCGCGCAGCTCCGGGTCCGCGATGTCGTCGGTGGCTGCGGAGAGGATGGCTGCGGCCGGGGCTCGGTCTCCAAGGGCGTCGAGCATCGTCGTGTGGACGTCTACGCAGTAGGGGCACGTGTTGATCGCCGATACCGCAGCGGCGACGGCTTCCTTCTTGGTGCGATCGACAAGTGGGCCCCAGGTTGGTTCACGGACCATGGCCCAGTACGCGTGCAGTGCCTGGGGTGCGGGGAGGTGGAGCGCGAACGGCGGGGCCAGCACGCCGAAGTCCCGTGCGATCTGCCGGCGTACGGCGGAGGTACGCGGGTCATGCACGGCGGGGTGGATGTGGCGGACCTGGCGTCGGAATGGGACATCACGCAGTGCCATGGGGACCCTTCAGTGGATTTGAACGACCGAGGATAGACAACTTTTCCAAGCTGAGGGACAAGTTATCGAAGCATGTAGTGGTGCCTGTTGTCTAGCCGGCCGGTAGGATCGGGCGCGTGTCTCAGCGTCGATACAGACAGTTCTGCCCGCTGGCCAAGGCGCTCGATGTCCTCGGCGAGCGCTGGACCCTACTGATCGTCCGTGAGCTGTTGAGCGGGCCGAAGCGCTACACCGACCTGCGACACCGGGCTGGCAGGGCTGGCTACGGACCTCCTTGCGGCCCGGTTGCGCGATCTCCAGGAGGCCGGGGTGATCGACCGGCGCGAAGTGCCGCCACCGACACCAGCGACCTTGTACGAGCTGACCGAGCGCGGTTACGCGCTCAAGCCGGCGATCCTCGAGCTCGCGCGCTGGGGGCGCCCACTGCTGCGCGATCCCGCCGACGATCGCCTACCCGACAGCGCCCTCCTGCTCGGCTTCGAGGCGACGTTTCATCCGGATGCCGCAGTTGGTCTGGATGAGACCTACGACATTGAGGTCGACGGTGAGCGAGTGGCCGTTCGGGTTCACGACGGCACGGTGGATGTCACCCCTGGTCCGGCGGGGGAACACGCCACAGTCAGGGTCGTCACCGATCGGGAGGGCTTTATGGAGCTTGCTCGCGGGCGCGCAGGAGACCGCCTGCGAATCGAGGGTGATGCCGCCGCCCTGGTGCGGCTGCAGCGGATCTTCTCCCTGGCATAGTCGGCCCGCGCCTCTGATCAGTTGATACCTCCGGGCCGCGTGGTGACAGCCGCGGTTCATGTGCAGCGCGTATCGGCGTATGGCCAAGCGGAGCGGAGAAGGAACGCGCGCAATTCGGCATGTCCGGACGCTGCGCCCGTGGCCGCCAGCCACGCTGCGTAACGCGCGGATCGCGGCATGAGTGAGCGGATGTTGACCGCAACCCGGCACTGACGTGATCTCAACAAGAATCCGGTAGGTATCGGTATTCGAAATGGGTGAGGTGGAGAGCGGCGCGGACGATGTCGCCGACCTGCCGTGGGCTG
>NZ_JBEXHU010000041.1:0-26627 GCF_040608175.1 Micromonospora sp. NPDC005206 | reverse complement strand
TCAGGCTGCCCTCAGCTCCACCGCCCTGCTGCGACAGGGTCAGCGGTGAAGGTCTCCCACCTCCACTCGAAACAGCAGCGCCTCACGGCGCACGGATCCGCGACGTGACCTTCGCCGAAGACGCCAGTCAGGTCCGCTCCCAGAACACCCCCGCCGTCATGGCCGCCCTGCGCGACATCATCCGCAGCACGTTCCACCTCACCGGCTGGGCGAACACCGCCAGCGCCCGCCGCGCCCACGCCACCCCCAAATGCCGCCCTCACCCTCCACGGCATCCCATGATCAACCGGACATTCCCGGAACACTCCGGGGCCCTGGTCGCGCTGCACCTGACCCATTTCGAATACAAATACCTACCGCGAAGTCGCTGAGATTACTTCATTGGATGTCCGATTTTCTCGTTGGCTCGGAGTGTTCGACCAACTCGATCTCGCCCTACTCGATTGCGTGGATTGGCCTACCGGCGACGTCTCACACGAGGTCCGACGGCGAACGTCACCCGTCGAGCATGAACTCCTCGCCACACCGAAAAAACCCAGACGGCAATTGGTGTGGCCGCTTCACGAGCGTCCGCTGCCGTGCGGCGACCCGGGCAACTGTCACCGGTTACGTGGCCGGCAACCCGGCCACGGTCAGGGGGCCTCGTCAAACATGAAAATCCATCGGTTAAACTTGCTCGTCAATGACCTTCCTCGACTACATCTCCGGCGTGCCCGCGTATCTGGAACGAGAGTGGTCTGACCTACTCGAGCTGACCTTCGAGCATTTGCTTGTGGTGCTCGTCACAATCGTGTTGGCGACTGTGATCGCGCTCGGGTTGGGCCTGGCAACTTATCGCAACCGGAACGGAGCCAGAGCCGTACTCACGGTGACCGGCACGTTCCTGACCGTCCCGTCGTTCGCCCTGTTCGGACTGTTCATACCGATTTTCGGTCTCGGGGCCGTGCCCACGGTCGTCGCATTGGTGCTGTACTCACTGCTTCCCATCGCGCGCAACACGATCACTGGGCTGCGTTCGGTCGATCCAGCTATTGTCGAATCGGCGCAGGGCATGGGGCTCTCCCACCGCCAACGGCTGCTCCGCATCGAGCTACCGCTCGCCTGGCCGGTCATCATGACCGGCGTACGCGTGTCGACCCTGATGATCGTTGGGATCGCCGCCATCGCGGCCATCGTCAACGGGCCCGGCCTCGGTGGTCCGATCTTCCAGGGGCTCTCGGCGATCGGCACCCAGCGCGGCTTCAACCTTGCCTTCAGCGGAACCCTCTTCGTGGCGATGCTGGCGCTGCTGCTGGACGGCGTCCTCGGAATGATCTCCAAGTTGACGACATCGAAGGGGCTGTGATGCCTGAGCATAAACAAGGGACCGTTACGGCGGCGTCCATCCGCCTCGAGTCGTTGACCAAGCGCTATCCGGGTCAGGCCGAGTCGGCCGTGGACAACATCACCATGGACATACCGGCAGGCGAGATCGTGGTTCTGGTCGGACCCTCTGGTTGCGGCAAGACCACCAGCCTGAAGATGATCAACCGGATCATCGAACCGACCTCCGGACGCATCTTCATCGACGGCGAGGACGTGACCCACGTCAACGCTGATCAACTACGCCGCCGGATCGGCTACGTCATCCAACAGATCGGCCTGTTCCCGCACATGACGATCGCCGAGAACATCGGCATGGTGCCCGGGCTGCTCGGGTGGAGCCGGGCCCGGATCTCCGAGCGTGTCGACGAACTGCTGGATCTGGTGGGCATGGAACCGTCGGCCTACCGTGCGCGGTACCCGAAGGAACTCTCAGGCGGCCAGCGCCAACGGGTCGGGGTCGCCCGGGCGATGAGCGCCGACCCTCCGGTGCTGCTGATGGACGAGCCGTTCGGCGCCATCGACCCGATCACCCGCGAGCGTCTCCAGAACGAGTTCCTCCGCCTGCAGAGCAACATTCGGAAGACCATCGTCTTCGTCACCCACGACATCGACGAGGCGATCAAGCTCGGCGACCGGATCGCGATCCTCAGGAAGGGGTCGAAGATCGCCCAGTACGACACGCCCGAAGCGATCCTGACGGCTCCGGCCGACGACTTCGTCGCGGACTTCATCGGCTCGGGGGCATCGCTCAAGCGCCTGAGCCTCAGCCGCGTCCGAGACGTGGAGCTCAACCAGTGGGCAGTCGGCCGGCTCGACGACGATCGGGCACACCTGCGCCAGGCGCTCACCGACAGCGATCACGGGTCGCTGCTGTTGCTCGACGAGAACCAGCGGCCGGTTCGCTGGGTCACCGGGCATGACCTGACACGGTCGGGTGAATCCCTCGATCGGGTGGGGCTTCCCGCGGCGGCCACCGTGGAGCCGCACGCCACGCTGCACGACGCGCTCAACGAGATGGTCACCTCGCGGGTCGGGTGCGCGATCGTCGTCGACGACCAGCGGCGGTACCAGGGCATCGTCGACATGCGCACAGTGATGCGCGCCATCGACGAGATGCGGGAGAGTTCCCGGGCCCGGGACCGGGACACGGCAGGCCAGCCCGCGGAGGCCGGTTAAGGTGGCCATCCCAGCATTCGGGGCCAGGACCCGCGAGGTCGCGCGCGACGCCGACGACCTACTCAGCGAGCTCGGCGGACCGTCCCGGTTCTGGCGGCGGTTGGGCACTCCGGTGCTCCTCGCCGCCGTCTGCGTCGCCCTGTACCTCTACGTGCGGAACCAGGAGCTCGACAGAATCTCCCAGGCGAGCCTCAACGCCGACACGATTCGCGAGAAGCTGATCGAGCATGTGGAGCTCACCTTCGTCTCCACCCTGATCGTCGTCCTCCTGGCGGTGCCGTTGGGGGTGCTCCTGACCCGGTCAGCGGTCCGCAGGTTCTCCCCGGTAGTGCTCGCCGTCGCCAACATCGGTCAGGCGATACCGTCGATCGGGGTTCTGGTGTTGATGGCGATCACCGTCGGCATCGGCTTCGGCCAGGCTGTCTATGCGCTGGTCATCTACGCCGCGCTGCCGGTCCTCCGTAACACCATCGTCGGCCTGAACCAGGTCGATCGCGCGCTCGTCGAGGCGGGCCGGGGAATGGGCCTGAGCGGCTGGCAGGTGCTTCGCCGCATCGAGCTACCGCTGAGCGTGCCGGTCCTGCTCGCCGGCATCCGTACGGCACTCATCATCAACGTCGGCACCGCCACCCTGGCGACCTTCGTCGGTGCCGGCGGCCTCGGCTTCCTTATCGACCAGGGGATCCGCTTCGATCGGATGCCCGTTCTCATCACCGGAAGTGTCCTCACCGCAGTTCTGGCGCTGCTCCTTGACTGGGTGGCCGGAATTGTCGAGGAGGCTCTGCGCCCGAAGGGGCTATGACCTCCGCGGCTTCGTCCTGAGTCGCTGACTATCAGAGGAGGAACATGAGGAACATGAACAAGCGAGGCCGTTGGCCGCTGCTCACCGGCGCACTGGCGCTGGTGATGCTCGTCGCCGCGTGCGGCAGCGACGGCAACGACGATGTCGCGGGCAGCGGAAGCATCGGGGAGAAGTTCGACCTCGGCGGCGCCACGGTCACCGTCGGCTCCAAGGAGTTCACCGAGCAACTCATCCTCGGAAACCTGACCAAGCTCGCACTCACCGCCGCGGGCGCCAAGGTGGAGGACCAGATCGGATTGCAGGGCAGTACGACCGTCCGCGCCGCGCTGACCTCCGGCGAGATCGACCTGTACTGGGAGTATCTCGGTACCGGCTGGGTCACCTACCTGAAGAACGAGAAGGGCATCCCCGGAGGCCAGGCGCAGTTCGAAGCAGTCCGGGACGCCGACGCCGCCAACGGTGTCACCTGGCTCGACCCGGCCCCGTTCAACGACACCTACGCGATCGCAGCGAGCAGCGAGACCGCCGAGCGGCTCGGCGTCGCCTCGATCTCCGACGTCGCCGCACTGGTCGCAAGCAACCCCGCGGACGCGACCTTCTGCGTCGGCGGCGAGTTCTCCACCCGGCCCGACGGCCTGCCCGGCCTGGAGAAGGCGTACGGCTTCAAGGTCGCACCGGACAACGTCTCCAACGTGCAGGACGCCCTCGTGTACAACCAGGTCGACAAGGGCGAGTGTGCCTTCGGCTCGATCACCTCCACCGACGGTCGGGTGGGTAGTCTCGGTCTCACCGTGTTGACCGACGACAAGCAGTTCTTCCCGCCCTTCAACGGTTCCGTGAACGTCCGCAGTGAGGTGCTCGACGAGCACCCCGAGATCAAGGACATCTTCGCTCCAATCGCAGCGGCCCTCGACGACGCCACGATGGTCGGGCTCAACGCGAAGGTCGACGTGGACGGTGAGGAACCGGCGGATGTCGCCAAGACCTGGTTGACGGAGAACGGCTACATCGGCTGACGACCCTGCCCCACGGCACCAACGTCGGGCCACTGTGTCACCGCCTAGGGGTTCGATCCCCTTCGGGCGCACAGACAATCAAGGCCGTGACCCGCGCAACCGCGGGTCACGGCCTTGGTCGCTTCTGCCGCTTGCTGCCCGCGCGACGCCCCTGCCCGTCAGAACTCCTCGTACACTGCCGGGTCCTGATCCCTGAGACGACCATCGGGCGGCCCAGCGCGGTGATGGCTCGACCTCGGCGTCGGTGAGCTTGATGCCGAAGATGTCGAGGTCCTCCTGCTGCCGCCGGGGTGAGGCTTCCTTAGGCAGCGGAACCACCTGACGGGCCACGTGCCAGGGAGGAGGGCCTGCGCCGGGGTGATATGTCCGCGGTGCCGGAGCACCCGTCGAGCACCCGTCATGCCGTCGTGCGGAACGGCAGGCGACCATTCAGGAGCCCAGCCACATAGCTACGTCGAGGCCGATCGGCCGGCCCCGCTCGCCGATTCGTCCCAACCACTCCGGCGTACGTAAGCAATCGGTAACGCAACGACGCCCGACCGTTCGGCCGGTGCTTCCGCAGGTTGTAGGAAATCACGCCGGAGCAGAGCAGGACCAGCACGGCCAGCAAGATGGCGAGGAGCACCATTCCGGCCTGGTCGTCGGCGGTCGACCCGGGCTCGGACCGGTTTTGGGCCGCTCTTGAGTGCTCGGATGCGGGAGCACTGCGGACCGGACCTGGACAGCCGCCGATACCGTGCCATCTATGGGTGATTTGAGGGCGGACTTCGCCGAACGTGGCGCGTTCTTTCGAGACACCAGCCTGCCGAGCGCTGTGCTGGCCAAGTACCGGCCCGGCTTGTTTCTTCGTGAGCCGACGTTCTGCGACGCCTCGGGGCGACCGGGTGGCTTCGTCGCCCCGCATCGCTATGTGATTTTCTCCGCCAATGCGCGGACGCTTCCGCTGATGCCGCCCGGGTGGGGCCTGTGTCTGTGGCCGAGGGACCGGCTGTTCAAGATTGTCGACAGGGTGACCGACGGCGTCCGTACTCAGATCACCCTGCTGGAGGTCCCGGACCGCCACGTCGCGGTGTTCTCCGGCGAGGAGCCCAACGGCATCGAGACCGCGTACGCCGCGCATGGTCGGGAGCTGTTCGAACAGCTTCGGTTAGCAGGTGTGGTGCCCGAGTTGGACACCGACCGGTGGCGGGAGCGGCTGGTGTACCCGGTGGGGGTCGACGACGAGGCTGGCTACTTCCCGCTCTACAAGCCGGCGGAGTACACCGACGGCGCGCCCCTTACTCAAATGGCGCAGGCGGTTCAGTATCAGGCGAAACGTCTCCTAGAGGCCGGCGCGTTCGGCGACGCGCAGGCGCAGCTGCGTTCGAGCGTCGAGCCGTTGCAGCCGTTCGCGTCCCGGCTGCCTGAGGCGCTGACGGGTCTGCTGGCGGTGCGCGCGGAGCTGCACACGCAGCTGGGCGACGGCAACGCGGCGGAGGCTGACCTGCACGAGGCGTTCAGGTTGTGCAAGCAGCTCAACGAGGATCGGCTACCGGTGGCTGCCATCCTGTCCCGCCTTGGCCACCTCTATCAGAGTGCCGGCGAGCTCGACGCCGCGGAGAAGCACTACCTGCACGCGCTGGCGATCAAACGACGGGTTGCCGGCGATCGCAGCGCGGAGGTGGTCCCGACGCTCGTGTCTGTCGCCGTCCTGCACGAGCAGCGCGGCCAGTACGCGCGGGCGCAGGAGCTGCTCGATGACGCACGCTCCATCACACGGGAACTCGGTCGGGACGACGACCCGGTAATGCTGAACAACCTCGCACGGCTGCAGCAGGCGCACGGCCGATACGACGACGCGTGGGAAAACTATCGGGCAGCGCTGGCGGCAACCCGCCCGTCCGCGATCGGGGGGCACCAGCACACCGCGCTGCTGGGCAATCTGGCCGAGCTGCACGCGGCGCGCGGCGACGCGGAAAAGGCCCTTCGGCTGCTGACCGAGGTACTCGACCGGCAGCGGGAGATGTTCGCCGAGCTTGGCGCCTACGGCTCACAGGAACAGCATGTGCAACTACTGAGGGCGTCGCGGGCCCGCGTCGCGCAGTACGTCGCGCTGGTGATGTCGCGGTTCACGAGCTCACCGGCGCGTGTCCGCCGGCTGGCGGACCTGGTGGTGGACCACAAGGGTCTGGGCATTGACTCGTTCGCGCGGCGGCGTGAGGCGGCCGCTGCGGATCCTGATCTGCGGGCGCGACTGGATCGGTTGGCCCAACTACGCGGGTGGGTTGCCGAGCAGCAGTTCGCCGGCCCCGGCCAGAGTAACCAGGCGGGCTTCCACGAGGGGCTACGTCGGGCTCGCCAGGAGTGTGAGGCGTTGGAGGCGGAACTTGCGCGGAACCTGCCTGGCTTCGATACGGGCCGCCTTGGCCGGCGGGTGGACAGTGCGATGGTGGCGCGGGTGACGCCGGCCGGCGCAGCGTCGGTGGAGCTGCTGCGGTACGGCGACTTCGACTTCGAAGCCGTTCGGAGCCGAGGCGAGCAGCAGTGGCGGGCGGCACGGTACCTCGCTGTCGTCCTGCTGCCCGAGCGGCCCGATGAGCCGGTCCTGGTCGATCTCGGGGTGGCCGCGGCAGTGGACGAACTTGTCGCGGCCGTGAGGGCCCAGGCCACCGGCCGGCGCGACCAACCCGCTGGGGCGCGGCAGCCGATCACCCCGCAGGCTGCGCCCCGGGATGCGTCGCAGCGCCTCCGGACCGTCGTGTTCGACCCGTTGCGCGCCGCGGTCGGCGACACCCGCCGGTTGTTGATCGCACCGGACGGCGACCTGCTGCGGCTGCCGTTCGAGATGCTGGCGACCATAGACGGCCGGCAGGTGATTGACGATTACACCATCTCCTACCTCACCGCGACGCGGGACCTGCTCCGGCTTGCCGCACCGGCCCGGCTCGCGTCAACGCCGCCGCTGGTGGTGGCGGGCCCCGACTACGACCTCGGGTCGCCCGCCGCCCTGGGTAAGCCGCTGGCGCTGCTGCCAGCCGCCGTCGAGGAGGGCGAACGCATCGGCAGGCTGCTGGGTGTACGCCCCAGACTCGCCGGTGAGGCAACGAAGACGGCGATCCGAGATGCTCACGCACCGGTGGTCCTGCACATCGCTACGCACGGTTTCGCCCTCAAGCGCCAACCGCCACTGGGGCCGCACGAGGTCACCGTCGGCATGACCACCCGCCTGGCCGACCCGGATCAGATGTCGCTCGTGCTCAACGGTGTCCTCGCAACTCCGGGCCCGTTCGTGGCCGCCGACGACGACTTCACCCGCATGGCCGGGAGCCGGTTGGCGAACCCGCTGTTGCGTTCCGCGCTCGCGATGGCCGGCGCGAACACGTGGTTGGGCGGCGGCGAGCCACCGGACGGAGCCGGCAACGGCATCCTCACGGCGTTGGAGGTGACCGGCCTGGATTTGGACGGCACCGAGCTTGTGGTGTTGTCCGCGTGCGACACCGGCCTGGGCGAGGTGGAACCCGGCGAAGGTGTCTTCGGTTTACGCCGCTGTTTCGTGCTGGCCGGCGCCCGCACCCTCGTGATGAGTCTGTGGAAGGTCCCGGACGAGCAGACGGCGCAGCTCATGGCGGACTTCTATCAGCTTCTGCGCGATGGGCTGCCGCGCGCTGAAGCGCTGCGCCAGGCACAGTTGCGCACCCGCGAGCGGCACCCCGATCCCCGTTACTGGGCGGCGTTCGTCTGCCAGGGTGACGACGGTAGCCTGTCTATATAGAAGCCTCACCCGTACCGGAGCTGGAGCCTGAGCGTTGACCGACCGCGGCGCATTCCCGATCGACGACTTCTGCCCCGAGTGTGAGCTCACCCATGGCCGCCACGAGACGTGGTGCTCCGCCCACTACGCAGGGGACGCCGGCATGCCGACCGAGGACGGCTGCGGTGCTGCGGTGCCGGTGCGCACCGATGAATCGCCTGCCGACACCGAGTAGGCCCACCACCATGTCGAACGGACCGCGCTGGCTGGTGCGCTACCCCCTGGGCACGACCGACGCATTCCGGTCCATGGGCACCGTCGCCGCGCCGCTGCTGGCCGGTTTCGCCCTCGCCACGCTCGCGGTGCTGCTCACCAGCGATGTGAAGGTGCGCCTTGCCGGGCCCGCCACGTTCGCGCTCGCCCTCGCCGCGGCCATGTTCGTTTTCTGTGTGCAGTTCACCGTCGCTGGGCTGCTGTATTCCGCCTCGCCCGCCGAACGCTCCGACTGGCAACCCGCCGCCAACGATTCGGACGTCGCGGAGCGGATGCGGCGGGTGCAGCGCAGGGACTACTTCCTGCAGGGAAGGTATCTTTTCCGCGCCCGGCTGACCTACGACGTGGGAATCGTCAGCCTGCTTGCTGCGCTCCTGGCCTTAGTCACCCCCCACGACTGGCTGTCTTGGCGGGGCGCCGCGTTCGCGGTGGTCGCGGCAGCCTTGGCGGTCGAGTTCGTCTGGGTGATCGCCGGCCGCACCCGCCACGCACCTGGCTGGCTTCTTCCCTCCTACCGTCACACCCGCCAGTAGCATTTTCTGCGATCGGAGACGGCAAGCATCGGCTGGCGCTCGCCCACCCGGCCGAGTTGAGCTGTAACTACATGATCAAAATGGCGGCTGAACTGCAGCTGTGCTGACTGTAAAATTGACGTGGATCCTGGGTGCCGATTTCGGGTGATCGTGGCACGGCTGGCCCGCGTCGCGGGCTAGCCATGTTCAGTTCGGCGCTCGGTCCGGTGGCTACTGAAAGGCGAGCCCCGCCGCCGCTACACAAGGCGCACCGTCACCGGTCGTCGCCGGCACGATCGACATCATGTGCGGGGACCTGTTCCAACAGACGCTCACCGGGAAGCGGACTGGCGACGTCCGAACTGGCAGATGAAGGGTCCGCAGGTTGCGCGTCTGCTGGCCCTCAGTCTTTCGTGGCCCCGCGCCCGACCCGCCTGACCCTGCCCTTGCCGGAAGCCTCGTGCGCCCAGGTCAGGCGGCATGTTCGTACTCGTGAAGGATGCCGCGTAGGCGTTCACGCCTACGTATGTCGAGGCGGGCGATCTGGCCTGGATCGGTGATCGCCCGAGGCAAGGCGTGCAGCGGTCGGGCGTTCGCGATGCCCTGATGCGGCCGATGGGAGTTGTAGAACCGCTGGAACTCCCGCAGGGCTCGGCAAAGGCGGCGCTGGCTCCCAGATCAACGCGCGGTCCAGCAACTCACGCCGACAGGTCTGCACCCTGCCCCTGCCGAATACCTAATGGCCCAGGTAGGCATCGAAAAAAGCGGTGCTCAGAGTGGGCGCCTCACCGGGTGATCGGTTCGAGGCGTACCCGATCCGCAGATCGCCGTCGGCGGCGGCGTCCTCGTCGGGATGGTCCTTTCCGCCCGTTCGCCGGCACGGGCCGGGAGGGGGCGCCGTCGCCCCCTCCCGGGAAACCCGCGGTGCTACTTGCCGGACTCGTAGAGCGCCGTCACCTCGGCGGCGCTCAGCGCACGGTCGTAGACGTGCACCTGGTCGATCGTGCCGTCGAAGTAGTCGACGGGGTTGCCGCCGAACTTGCCGCGGCCGATGACCAGGGGCCCGGTGGAACCGTCGCCGAGGCAGGCGCTCGCCTGCCCGGCGAGTTGCCCGTCGATGTAGAGGCGCAGCTGGCCCGTCGCCGCGTCCCGGACACCGACGAGGTGGTACCACTGCCCCGCGGCCGGGGTGGTCGGCGCGAGGGCCCGCACCCCGGCGAAGCTCATCGCGAACCGCCGGTCAGCGCCCGAGTACTGCAGGTAGAAGGCGCTGTTCGAGGCGCCGTCCTGGCTCACCACCGTCTGGAAGGCGCCACCCGCGCTGTCGAGCCGCACCCACGCCGAGGCCGAGTAGCTGGCGGTGGTGTCGAGGATGGTCCTGCCGGTGTCGACGTACTGGTTGCTGCCGTTGAACAGCAGGCCCGAACCCGTCTTGCCGGCCGTCCAGGTGGGCCCGGCGACCAGCCGGCCGTCATTGTTGCCCGCCTCGTCGTTGGCCGTGTCGCCGGCATTCTCGTCCAGCGGCCAGTAGCCGACTCCGGTGAGGCCGGGCGTGCCGGGCGGCGGCGGAGGAACGTTTGCGCCGGTACCGTCGGCCGAGCGGATGACCGCCTCGTTCACCGCGCGCACCTGGTCGAAGTCCATCTTCTCGACGCGCCGGTCGTAGGTGAAGAAGCCATTGACCTCGTGCTCGACGTCGGTGATCTGGGTGTAGACGCCGGCCGAGACCCCGCAGGTGTTCGCTATGCGCAGCAGGTCGCGCTGGTTCTCCACGTACCGTCGGGTCAGCGTTTCGGAGTCCGGCGCCATCCAGTACGCGCCGCCCTCGCCGAACCACATGTGACCGTCGACCTCGAGGCCCATTCCGCCGTGCTCTCCGTCGACGGCCACCCGGTCGGCGGTGGGCAGTGGCGACGCCGGACCGAGGTACTGGTGGTGGTCGATGATGTCCCCGCGTCCGGAGTCACCGAGGGAGTCGCAGCAGTTCACGCCGCTGTGCGCGTTGACGAGCCGGGTCGGGTCCTGCTGCTTCACCGAGTCGGCGATGCGGCCGGTGGCGCCCCGGTCCCACTCACCCCAGCCCTCGTTGAACGGCACCCACACCACGATCGACGGATGGGCGGCGTGTTCCCGGATCATCTCGCCGAGCTCGGATTCCCACTGCCGCTGCCACTCGACCGGCGGGCGGCCGGGCTTCGTCGCGGGCATGTCCTGCCACACCATCAGCCCCAGCCGGTCCGCCCAGTAGTACCAGCGGCCGGGCTCGACCTTGATGTGCTTGCGGACGGTGTTGAAGCCGAGCACCTTGTGCTGCTCCAGGTCGAAGCGCAACGCCTCGTCCGTCGGTGAGGTGTTCAGCCCGTCCGGCCAGAAGCCCTGGTCGAGGGTGGACATGTGGAACAGGATCTTGCCGTTCAACGTCATGCGAAGCTTGCCGTCGGCGCCCTTCGCCTTGCCGATCTCGCGCATCCCGAAGTAGGAGCCGACCTCGTCGACCCGCTTGCGGCCGTCGAACAGGCGTACCCGGAGGTCGTAGAGGAAGGGCGAGTCGGGTGACCACAGCTTGGGCTTGGCGATGGGTATCGTCAGGTCGGTCCCGGCCGGACCGGAGACGCGCGCGACGGCCTTGCGTCCGTCGTACGCCACGGCCTCGACGGTGAGGCCCTCGGCCCCGGATGTGGGGTTCGCGCGCAACCGCAGGGACTTGTCGCCCAGGTCGGGCGTCAGGTTCAGCGAGTCGATGGCGCCCGTGGCCGAGACGGGCTCCATCCAGACCGTCTGCCAGATGCCGGAACTGCCCTGGTAGAAGATGCCCCGGTCGCCGACCCGGCGCTGCTTGCCGATCGGCTGGAACGACGCGTCGGTCAGGTCCTCGGCCCAGACGATCAGCTCCTGCTGCCCGCCGGGCCGCAGTGCGTCGGTGACATCGGCGTCGAAGCCGTCGTAGCCGCCCCGGTGCGTCGCCACCTGGTGGCCGTTGACCCACACCTTCGAGTCGTAGTCGACCGCGCCGAAGTGCAGCACCAGACGCTGGCCCCGGCCGACCTGCCACTGCTTGGGCACGGTGAAGGTCCGGCGGTACCACATCCGGTCCTCGTGCCGTTGGATGCCGGAGAGGGCCGATTCGATGGGGTAGGGCACCAACACCCGCTCGGCCAGCTGCTCGCCGACCGGCGGAGCCTCGCCGGCGGCCGCACCGGCGAACTCCCACACGCCGTTGAGGTTCTGCCAGCGGGACCGGGTCAGCTGCGGCCGCGGATATTCGGGCAGCGTGTTGGTGGGTGAGACGTCATCCGTCCACGGCGTGGAGAGCGGCGGTGTTCCCTTCGTCCAACCGGTGTCGGCGTCGGGTTGGGGCGCGGCGGTCGCGGCGGTCGGCGCTGTGGTCGCGACCAGGACGGCCGCGGTGGCGAAGGCGAGGAATGGCCAGCGTCGGCTGGAGGCGCGTCGGGTCATGCGGTCGGCCCTTCGGGAGTGCGGACGGGGGCGGCGGCTGCCCGTGGTGCGCTCCGAGGGTGGGCGGTCGGGTCACTGGTCGATGTTCCCGGGGCGGGACGTGCCCGCTGCCGGATCCCACCACGCGCAGGTCACGGGCTGAACCCATTCCAACGTTGTTCTGACAGTGATGTCAATAGATATCGACAAGACTGAGCCGATTCGGCCACCACCGAACACGCTCGAACAGCGGGCAACCCTGGCGCTGACGGGTCGGGCGGGGAACTCGGCCGCCGGGCTCATTGGAGGGTCCTATCGATAGTCGGCGAAAATTCGACGTTCCACGCCATCAACGGTGATGGCTCCGCCGTGGGGAAGGATCCATTGCGGTCGGGTGTGGCCGAAGGGGATGCCGACGCAGACGACTGCCTCCGGGTTGTAGCGCGCCACGACGTCGACGACCGTGTCGCGCTGCTGCTCGCGTAGCCGTGCCCGATCCGCGGCAACGGGCCGGCGGGTGTGGTCGGAGACCGGCGGACGGGCGAGCAGGACCGCGTCGACGGCGCTGAGGATGCCGCGTTCACCGAGTGAGCGGACGATGAAGCTGACATCGCGCGCAGGGAGGAGTTCTTCCGACGTCTCGATGATCAGCACCCCGCCCTGCAGAATCTCCGGGGGAAATGGGAAGCGTCCCGCCGTCAGGATCCACTGGATGACTTCCAGGCAGCCGCCCCAGGTGGTGCCGGTGACCGCGCGGCGCGGCCCGTACCAGCTCCACGGCTCCGTCGGTTCGCGTTCTCCGAAGGATTCCAACGCTTGCGGATTGGCCCAATCAATTCCGACATCTTCGGACTCGCCCGGATCGGTGATCTCCAGCCGCTCCCCGCTGAGTAGCGCCGCTCGCAGCGACCGGGCGTGGATGTCGTCTACGGCCGGCCCGGGGCCAAGGTGCACCTGAGAGGATCCGCCGTAATAGCTGGCGATGCCAAGGCCCCAGAGCCAGTGGTGCACGTTGGTGTTGTCGCTGGTGCCCAGGAACGGCTTCGGATCGGCTCGGGCGAGGTCGGCGTCCAGATGCGGGATGACCGTGATCTGGTCCTCGCCTCCGACGACGGCGAGAATGCCGCGCACCTCGGGATCTGCGAAGGCGGCGTTGATGTCCGCCGCGCGCGCCGCCGCGGTCGCACCTACCTTGCGGGTGGTTGGGTATTCGACCGGAACGAGGCCGGTCACGTCAGCAAGCCGTCGCATGGCCTGCTCGTGGACTTCGGGATAGGCACCTGCTGCAGCGAAGGACGGCGAGAGGACTGCGATGTGGTCCCCTGGGCGTGCCTTTTGAGGACGAATAGGATCATGCTTCATGCCGAGATCCAACAGGTGCGCCAGTTCGTGCGCATCCCATTTGGGGCGGGTCACCGCGTTGGCCTGGATTTACCGTCGCTGTGTTGCCCGGGCGTCAACGGGCGAGCCGTACGGGGTGCCACCTTCAACCGGACGGGTGCCAACCCGGTGCCAACTCGCCCCGGACGGTGCCCTCACCCTGGATGGGACAGCCGCCGTCACGCTGCTCCGATGCCGCCGGAGGTAAGGAGCCAACGGCATGCAGGCATTTACATCTATGCGCCGGCCGATTACGGTGATCGCAACTCGAGTACCCAGTGGGTTGCAACCCTCACAGAACGTAGCTGCCCCTGCCTACGCGCGGGCAAGCACCACGTGACACGGGAGATTTGCCTTGGGTTCCGACGTTCGACAGCCCTCATCCGGTCAGTCACCAGCCTCCTCTCACTCCGCCGCCGTTCAGCGGTCGCTGGGGAGAGAGCACCTCCGCCGACGCCCGCGCCCGCTCTTCATGGTGGCGGCCCTGGCAGCGGGGGCCCTCGTCCTCGGCGCCACGCCCCTCTGGGGGTCGGACCGCGCGGACCTCCTCGACGGCGCGGCCCTCTCCTCGACCCCCACCTACACCGTCGGCCTGCAGCCGCCGCAGGATCCGGGGCCGTTCCCCGGCAGCGTGACCCCCACGTCCCCCACCATCACCATCGCCGGCCAACGAGACGGCGAAAGCACGTTCAAGGTCGTCAAGTACGACCAGGTGCAGCCGAAGAACCCCGGCCAGATGGACTTCGACCACTACCACACCGGCATCGAAATCCAATGGTGGCTGCGGAAGTGGGCACACGAACGTCCCGACATCGTCGACCTGCACATCGTCGGGGAGAGCTTCAGCGGCCAGTCGATCTACCAGGTGACCATCACGGACAAGTCCACCGGCGCGGACACCGACAAGCCGGCGGCCTACTTCGAGGGAAACCGGCACTCCGGCGAGGTCTCGTCGGCCGAGAGCTCGCTGTGGCTGGCGCACCACCTCATCACGCAGGCCGTCCGCGACCAGAAGGTCGACAAGCTGCTCGACGACAAGACCGTGTACATCCGTCCGGTCAACAACCCGGACGGGCACGACATGTACCTGTACACCGCCCAGACCAACCGGTCGACGGTGCGGCCGTACGACAACGACGGGGACGGCAAGCGCGACGAGGATCCGGGTGAGGACCTCAACGGTGACGGGTACCTGAGCCAGATGCGCCAGTACGTCGGCGCCGGCAAGGGGACGCACGTCGTCGACGAGCGGGACCCGGCCGGGAACGCCATGCTCAACGTCGGCGCGGGCAAGGGCGACTACCTGATGTTCTCCGAGGGTACGGACAACGACGGCGACGGTCGCTACGACGAGGATGGGGTCGGCGGCCTGGACCTGCACCGCAACTACCCGTACAACTGGCACGTCATGCCGGAGGACGACGCCACCGACCGGAACCTGACCCAGGGCGGCGCCGGCGAGTACCCGTTGTCCGAGCCGGAGACCCGGCACGTCTACACCTGGCTGATGTCGCACACCAACATCGGCGCCGTCAACAGCATGGACACCCGGGTGCCCATGCATCTGCGGGGGCCCTCGACCTGCGACCCCGTCGAGTGCATGTACTCGACCGACCGCAAGCTCTACGAGCACTTCGACAAGGCGGGGGTCTCGTTCACCGGCTATCGGCATGCCGGCAGCGTCTACATCGACTACGCCACCCGCAACGGTGGCCAGCCGACGCCGCTGTTCGGGCACGGCCCCGACTTCGGCTACTTCCAGTACGGCGCCATCTGGTACGGCGACGAGATCTGGAACGGTGGTGACTTCACCGACTACGACAAGGACGGCAGGTACGCCGACTGGGAGCGGTCGCGGTGGTGCGCCGAGAACGGGCGGACGAACTGCTTCCTGCCGTGGACGAAGGTGAAGCACCCGACGCTGGGGGCGGTCGAGATCGGCGGCATCAACCCGAAGTTCTGGTCGCAGAACCCTTCGGCCGATCTGATCGGCGGGTGGGCCACCAACCAGGCACGGTTCAACCTGTATTTGACCGAGTCCCTGCCCCAGGTCGACCTCAGTGACGTGAAGGTCAAGAAGCTCAAGGGCGCTCAGGGTGACGGAGCGACGCACGAGATCACGGCTTCGGTCCGGAACACCGGCCGCATCCCGACCGCTCTCGAGCAGGCGAAGGAAATCAAGATCGTCGCTCCGGACACCGTGAAGGTGGAGGGCGCGCGCGCCGTCGGAACCGCACCCCAGTTCTATCTGGACGGCGGTGACCGGCAGAAGGTCCGCCTGCGGGTCGTCAAGGCCGCCACCGACACCATCACGGTGAAGGCTGTCAGCGTCCGGGGAGGCCTGGACTCCGCGTCGGCACGGCTGAACTGATCGCTCGAGAGGTCCCCGTCCCGCAGTGTGGGGCGGGGACCTCGCCATGTCGGCTCTCCGAAGGCGGCGACGAGAGGATCCGGTCGGTCTTCTGCGAGTCGATGAGGAGCGCAGCCGCGCGGTGGACGACTTCGGTGCACTGGGCTGCTCGGCAGGGACTGATCGTGGACGCGGGACGATCGTCCTACGCGCGTGCGGTGGCCGAGCGCAGGAGTGCGCTCGGCCACCACGACCCACGTCAGGTCAGCGCTGACCCCCCAGGTACATCGCGTTGAACAGCAGCCGGTAGGTGCCGTGCGACTGGGCCCGGTGCTGCGGCTTGAAGCCGATCATCACCACCTGGCCGTCGCCCACCTTCGCGGTCACCACGGCCGCCTTGCCGCCGATGACGTCCTCGCCGAGGAGGAAGCCGCTCTTCAGCAGCTTGGTCTTCGGCCAGGTGGCCGCCACCGTGACACCCTCGGCGCCCTCGTCGACCTCGAACGCCGGGCCGTTGGCGACGAACGCCGACGCGTTCGGGCCGAACCCGGCGGCGACCGGGTCACTGGCGTCGAGGTTGAGGTTCAGCACCGACCCCGGGATGTTGTAGGTGGTCTCCGGTACCCCTTCGGTGACGTCCTTGACCGGTACGCCGAACGCCTTGATCGGCAGTTGGGCGGCCTTGTTCAGGGTCACCACCGTGCCGCCCGCCTCGACGAACGCCTTCAGGTTGGCCACACCCGCATCGGTCATTCCGCCGGTGTACTGCGGCGGCAGCGAGCCGGCCGCCCGGCCGTTGCGCATCGAGTTGTAGGTGGCGTCGGGCAGCACGATCGTGTCGAACTTCGCCCGCAAATCACCGGCCCGGACCGACGCGTTCGTCAGCTTCTCGTACTGAAAGCCGAACTGGTCCAGGATCAGCCGGGTCCAACCCTCGTCGTAGTTGTTGAAGCCGTCGTACAGTCCGATCCGAGGCGCGACGAGTTCGGTCACCTTCGCCGGCTTCGCGTCCACCGCGGCGATGCTGAGCCCGAACTGGGTGGCGAGCCGCGTCACCCGCGCGTCGGTGCCCGGACGCGGTGTGACCAGGAACGTGCCAGCCGGCAGCTTGCCAGTGCGGGTGGTCACCTCAGCGCTGCTGTGGAAGACCTTGTCCCCCGCCGCGAGCAGGGCGTTCACGGCGGCCGAGCTGTCGTTGACCCGGGGGTCGAGGGCGTACGCGTACTTCGGCGCACCGGCCACCGCGCCGGTCGGCACCGTCGGCCAGTCGACCGCGACGGTCTCGGCCCGCACGGCCTGATCGAGCTTGTTGACGGTGACGCCCATCTGGAACGAGAGCGTGTATCCGGTGATGTCGTACGGCGGCTCGAGCGGGCCGCCGGGGTAGAGCCGGCGATCCGGGTAGACCTGCGGGTTGAGCAGGTCCAGCACCGCCGCCCGGTACGGCTGCGCCTCCCGGACGAGGTAGCTGCCGGCCGGGTACCTGCGGTCGCCCACCGTGAACGGCTTCACCGCGCGCTCGACCCGGATGTTGTTCCAGCGCAGCTTGTCCACCAGCTTCGTGGCAGTCGGGAAGTCCGCCTGATCCGCGGGGATCACGTAGGTGGTTCCGGCGCCGTTGCGCCCCCCCTCCCGGGCCATCTGCGCCGAGCCGTAGAGCAGGGCCTCGCGGTCGTCACTGGCCACGCGCAGCATCGCCCACGAGGCGGTCTTGATGTAGTCGCAGCTCTGCGACAGGTGCCACTCGCCGCCCTTCCAGGGGCTCGGGTAGAAGACCGAGGGCTCGCTGGTGGAGGTGCCGTCCGCGAAGGTCTTCGGGAAGGTCGCCGGGTCGTAGACCCGCGGCGTCGCCGAGGCGTGCGCGGTCTCGGTCAGGATGCCGATCTGGTTGTGGTAGTACGGCGCGGTCCGCGCGCCGCCGTTCCACCAGATGTCGTACGACTGGCGGGCCAGCGCGCCGCCCTTGCCCTCGCGTTCCAGCCGCTGGCCCATCGCGTCACCGACGATGTTGACGCCCCGGACCACCTGGGGGTGGATGTTCGGGTTCAGCGGGTCCTCGTACGGCGGGATGCTGATCCGGGCGGGGAAGACCGCGGACTGGTGGACGTTGTGCATGACCTGCGGGATCCACTCGTGGAACAGTTGGCGCCCGACGTTCTGCGTCTCCTGCAGGTTGAACATGTACCAGTCACGGTTGTTGTCGTGTCCGGCGTACTTCTGGTACAGCTCGGGATAGCCGGCGTCCTGGTAGGGCCCGCCCAGGTTCTGCCGGTACCACTCGGCGACCTTCGTTCCGCCGTCCGGGTTCACGTTCGGCACCAGCAGGGTGATGAGGTTGTCCCGGATCTCTCGCGCCTCGGACGTCTCGCTGGTCATCAGATCGTACGCGAACTGCGGGGCGGTCTGGTGCCCGGCCACCTCGGTGGAGTGGATGCCGAAGTCGACCCAGGCGATGGCCTTGCCGCCCTTCGCCAGCGTTCGCGCCTCCGACTCGGAGAGCGAGTCGCCCTGCGAGAGGCGTACCGAGGTCTCCCGGTAGCGCTTGAGGTTCGCGTCCTTGAGGTTCTTCTCCGACGAGACGATGGCCATCAGCTGCGGCCGTCCCTCGCTGGTCTTGCCGATCTCCACCAGCTTCATCCGGTCGCTGGCCTTGTCGAGCTTGCGGTAGTAGTCGGCGATCTGCTCGTAGGTGGCCAGCTTGTAGTCGGTACACGGCGCCCAGCCGATCACCGACTCCGGCTTCGGTACCCGGTTCGAGGCGGTAGCGGTGGTCGCCGACGTCAACACCGGCGTACCGACCAGAGCCAGCGCGCATACGACCGGCAGCGCCGCCCGAGAGACTCTTCGTTTCACCTGATACCCCTTCGCAGTACAGGACGGAAAAGGGTCCGGCAGGGGCGGCCGCGCCAACTCGGATGGCTTGATTCAACAGGCTTCGATCGATGTCTGGAGCGCTCAGGGTGGCAATTGAGGAAATCTTGAGCCTCGCCACCCGCAATGAGGACAAACGAACGGCGGGCATCGACTGCCCGCCGTTCGCACGTTACTGGCTGAGCTCGGCGACCTCCTCAGCCGTCAGGCGGAGCACTTGGGCCGGAGCCGCACCACGCGCGCCGGCGTCGGTCGGCGGGTCGGCCGGCCGCCGCAGAT
Organism: Micromonospora sp. NPDC005206; assembly: GCF_040608175.1. Classification (NCBI taxonomy): domain Bacteria; kingdom Bacillati; phylum Actinomycetota; class Actinomycetes; order Micromonosporales; family Micromonosporaceae; genus Micromonospora; species Micromonospora sp. NPDC005206. The sequence goes on along the minus strand of NZ_JBEXHU010000041.1, from coordinate 7,438 downwards.
GCCAGTCCGTCACCGCCTGGTAGGCGGCCACCACAGACAACAGCCGGTCCTCGGCGTACGGGAGGCCGCCCAGGATGGTGCCGATCGGCAGCCCGGCGGCGGTGGCCCCGATCGGGAAGGCGATCTCGGGCAGGCCCAGGATGTCGAAGGGCACCGGGTCGGTCTGCACGACCACGTCGCAGCCGTCGAAGAGCTCGTTGAGCACCCGGTCCAGCAGCAGCAGCTTGGCCCGCTGAGTGGTGATGAACTCGTTGCCACCCAGCAGCGCTCCCTGCAGCCAGCTGGTCACCGACACCCCGAAGCCGCGCAGGTCGGTGCGCAGGTAGGGCATGAACGGCTCGGTGCGCTCGGGCAGCCGGGCGTTGTTGAAGGTGCTGCCGGTCAACAGGCTCCACTCGTCCGGCAGCGGCACGTCCACCAGGGTGGCGCCAGGGATCGCGGCGAGCTGCGCCAGGTACGCCGCACGGGCCAGTGCGGTGGGCGAGGTGCCGTTGGCGAAGCCCGGCAGCACCCCGATCCGGGTGTTCCAGCGCAGCTTGACGCGGCGGCGGTGATAGACCGGGCTGGCCGCGTCGATCAGGTCGGGCACCTGGGGCAGGCCCTGGCTGCGCGGGTCCATGGAGTCCTCGCCGGCCATCGCGGTCAGCATAATCGCGGCGTCCTTGGCGTCCCGAGCCAGCGGTCCCGGATGGTCGCGGGTGTAGGTGAGCGGGATGATGCCGGCCGCCGAGACCCGGCCCATGGTCGGCTTGAGGCCGGTCAGGTTCTGCGCGTTGGACGGGGCGGTGATCGAGCCGCCGGTCTGCGTGCCGATGCCGGAGGTGGCCATCCGGCCGGCGACCGCGGTGGCGGTGCCGGTGGACGATCCGCCCGGGTCGATGCCGCGGTTGGTGGGCGCCCAGGCGTTCACCGTGGTGATCACACCGGCTGGCGTGGTGGCGCGGGTGGTCGCCAGCGGGCCCATCTGGGTTTTGCCGAGCACGATCGCACCGCTTGCCTTCAGCCGGGCCACCGCGGTCGCGTCGTACGGCGGCACGAAGTCCTGGAACAGGAAGGAGTTGGCGGTGGTGGGGACTCCTTCGGTGTAGTAGTTGTCCTTGATGGCCAACGGGATGCCGTGCAGCACGCCGTCTCGGGGCCGGCGTGCGGCAGCTCTCGCCGCCGCGATGGCGGCGTCGGCGAGCACCAGGTTGAACGCCTGGTAGCTGCCGTCGTACCGGGAGATGCGGGCCAGGTACGCCTCGACCAACTGCTCCGGGGTGAGGCTGCCGGCGCGGATGAGCCAGGCTGCCTCGGCGATGGTCAGCTCGGTCGGCTCGGCCAGTGCCGCCGGCCGGGGCTCGGTGTAGGCGTTGGGCTGGTCCAGTGGCCGTCTCCTCGTTCCCGGCCCGGTGTTGGTGGACAGGCTGCTGCTCGCCAGCGCCACCGAGGGCAGTCCGACGGTGGCGCCCACGGTTGAGGCGGTGGCCAGCGCGGCAGCGCGGGCCAGAAATGCCCGGCGGTCGACCGTACGATCGAACGGTTCGGACGTCATGCCTTCCGCCATTCCGTGCTGTTGGAGGGGTATAGGACCGGCACGTGCTGCTGCGACAGCGCGTTCGCGACCTCGGGATCGGTGCCAACGGGTGCGGGTAGCTGGTATGCGGCGAGCGTCGCCACGGTGCCCCGCACGAAGGAGCGCAGGGAGGCGAGCACGGAGTCCCGGCCGGGCGAGCCGGTCTCGGGGTCGGGGGTGGTCCCGGGCGGAAGTTGGTCGAGGTCGATGCCGAGCGCGGCGAGCCGGGCGCGGATCAGAACGTTCAGCTCAGCGTCCGTCGGCGGAGTAGGTGCCATGACACTCCCAGGGATGTCGTGTGATCCGGTCGAGGTGGACTGACCGTAGGCCGGGCGCCATTCGCGACAGCCCGCTGTGGGCACAAGTTGCGCAACATTTGAGTTTGCCGATCACCAGCGCCCAGCGTCGTGATCCGCGTGCTCGTTCCGGTGGCCGCGCACGGCAGCCCGTCACCGGCCCGCAAGGGCCGGTGACGGGGTCGGTGAGCGTACGGGGTGGACCGTCAGCGGGACGTGTCGGCGAGCCGCTTGTTGTAGACGTCGAACGCCACGGCGACGAGCAGGACGAGCCCCTTCACCACCGACTGCATCGACTGGTCGACGCCCATCAGCTGCATGCCGTTGCTCATCACCGCCATGACGAGGCGGCTCCGTTGCGTTGAGCGTTGCCAAGATCGAGGCAGACTTGAGCAGTGAAGTCATCGACCCGACCTGACCCGTTGCTGCCTCCGAAGTCGGCGTTCGCCGGGTTCCGGTTCCCGCCGGAGGTGATCGTCGTCGCGGTCCGCTGGTATCTGCGCTTCATCGGTTAAGACCGATGCGCGGACTACGAACGGACAAGACAGCGCAGGTGATCATCGCCGGACACGCGTTCATGCAGAACCTCCGCCAAGGACACTACGAACTCGCCATCGACACCCCGCCGACCACGAAAGTCGCCGCCGCGTTCACCGAATTCGCCCAAGCGCAACGAACACCCGGGCACGCCGTGACGAGGGGCGGTCAGCGATCTGGTGTCCCGAGTATGACGGTGAGGTCTTCTTCGGCCGCCAGCACAGCACCCTCGAACTCCAGCTGCGCGGCGGCCACTGCGACTGCCCGGTCATTGCCTGGCCAAAAGTGGGTGAGCATCAGTCGGCGGGCGCCCGCCCTGCGAGCCCAGTGACCGGCCTCGGTGGAGGTCATTAGATTGCGTGTGGGCCGGTTGGTCTCGCCGTCGCGGTCGGTGGCCTCGACGATGAACAAGTCGGCGTCGCGGCCGAGTTTGGCCAGCACGGGGGTCGGGCCGGTGTCTCCAGAGTAGGCCAACGCTATCCCGTCAGCTTGTATGCGGATGCCTGCGTTTGACACGTAGTGCGGGAGTGACAGTCCGGTCAGGTCGAACGGCCCCACCCGGTAGTTGCCGGGCAGCGGATGCATGTCGAAGACTGCGTGTAAGTCGACGTCCGGCTCCAGGCCGCTGATCCGGTCGAGCACGCCTGGCGGGCAGTACAACGGCAGCCGTGGTCCATCGAAGTCACCGTAGAACCGCATCCGGAACAGCCCGTGCAGGTCGATGCAGTGATCGGGGTGCTCATGGGTGATGACGACAGCGTGCACTGCACCATCTGGCCAGTGCCCGAGCAGCCGCGGCAGCGTGGCGTAGCCAAGGTCAAGCACCAAGCGGTAGCCGTCCCAGTCCACGGCGAAACCGCTACAGGCACGGCCGGGCTCGGGAAAGGCACCAGAACTGCCAAGCACGGTGACCTGTCGCATCCGCACAGGATGCCAGACCGCCAGCTATTTATCCGGCCTGGGCCTTCGAGAGTGGAGTGGATGACAGGCGCCGAATCCGCACTGTCAGTTCGGAAGGTGCGGATCCTCGTCGGTTCGGGCCAACGCCCAACTGAGTCCCCGCCGCTAGCCTCGATCTCGCGGTGACCACCGAACGTTCTCTGACACTTGAAACACCGCTGAGGCCACCAGTACGCCGGAGGCCTACTAAGCCAAAGCTGGCCCTATGTTTACGCCATCCCTTTCCAAGGTGAGCCCCGATGCGTAAACGTGAGACCGGCCCACATTGCGATGCCGACTTGTCAGACGGGGCGGCAATCCCCACGACGACCGTGGCCTGTTCTGGCGGTGTCCCGAATGCTGTGGCTGCTGGCATCGCTGGTCCGAAGGCGACGCGCGCCGCGCTAACAGAGCGCCACTTTCGATGCAGAGGGATCGTGCCCAGATGATCTTCACCCTGAAGCACTGGAGAGACGGGTTACCTAGAGAGCTACTTCGGTCGTGGTCACCCGGCAATACTTCCGTAACCACGCGCGTGCTACCGCGCAATCGGCTCGTGCCCGCATCTGCGGCGCGGCACCTGCGTGAGCGTCGCGCGATTCTCAGCAGAGCGCGACGCTGCCCCGGCGTGGACGCCGGGGCAGCGATCTATCGAGCCGCTCAGCGGTCGCCGATGCGCTCGTGGCCCTGGTGCTTGAACTGGTAGCTGCGCTCGGCCTTCTTGGCGTTCACCGCGATCGTTTCCGACGGGAAGGCGTTCTTGACGCGCGCGAAGTACCAGACGGCGTGCACGAGTGTGTTTTTGAACTGCTCCAGCGAGCGCAGTGCGTTGCCGTTGAGGCTGTCTGCCTGTTGCTGCGCGAGCACCGGGTTCGTGGAGTACGTCTCCATCGTCGAGGCCGGCGGCTGCCCCGTGACCGTCGAGTACGTATCGCAGTCCTCGTGGTAGCAGGGGTCGAGCTGCTCGCCCAAGACGCCACCGTACTTGGCGACCTGCTCAGCGGTCTTGTGCGCCTCGGCGCCGGCGAACACACCACCCGCAGGAATGCCGCGGTTGATGAAGCCGACGTAGTCCGAGCGGCCGTCGAACGGAATCGTCTCGCTGGCCATCCCGCGCTCGGACCAGTAGTCGGTGAGCACCCGCTCGATCACGCCGGAGCCCGCGGGCCCGGCGAGCTCAGACCCAAACGTCGAGCCGTCGCCGTCGTAGACGAGCCGCGCGAAGTTCGGCGAGGCAATCATGTCGGTGTCGAGCATCATGTCCGTACGCGCGACCTCGGCATCGGAGAGGTGGGCGGCGTAGTACTGCGAGCCGACCAGGCCGTCCTCCTCGCCGCCGAACCACAGGAAGCGGATCTTGTTACGCGGCGGTGTGCCCGCCTTGGCGAGCTGCTCGGCGAGCTCGAGCTGGAACGCCGTGCCCGAACCGTCGTCGTTGACGCCTGGACCCGCCGGCACCGAATCCAGATGCGCGCCGAGCAGCACCATGTGGTTCGCGTCACCGCGCTTGGTCTCGGCAACCACGTTCGGATACAGCTTCTCCTCGTCGACACCGTTGGTCGTGAGGTTGACGGTCGGGTTCTGGCCCGCCTCGTACGCGTTGTAGAGCTCCTGACCGACGGCGAAGCTCGACAACACCGCAGGCAGCGGGTACCCAGACGAGGCCGAGCGGAACAGCGCGTTGCGGCGACCCGCTGTGTCGCCCTCGTTGAAGAGGATCACCCCGACGGCGCCCGCCTCCACGGCGTTGTCCAGCTTCTGGGTGAACCCGCACGTGCCGCGCTGGATCAGCGACACCGAGCCGTTCGTCGCCGCCGGAAAGTCCGACATCTCACAGCCCGACGTGGTCCCGCCCGGGCTCGTGATCACGATGTCGTCCGTCGGGACGACCTTGACGTTCGTCAGCGACGTGGTCGGCGAGTGCTCGAAAGCGATGAAGTCGACCGACGGCGAGTCGTCGTCCGCGGCGCTACCGGCGACATAGGACTTGCTCGTCGGGGAGACCTGCTGCAACACGGGCGCCGCGGTCTCACGCCACTCCGGCATGTTGAACATCTCATAGCGGACGTCGTAGCCGGCCTTCTCCAGCGTGGCCTTCACGTAGGCCGCCGACGCGGTGTAGCCCGGCGTGCGCGTGTAGCGCGTGCCGCCGTTGAGGTCGGCGATGTTCTGCAGCGCCTGCTGATGTTCGGTGATGCCCTCCACGGTCACCAGCTGCTTTAGCCGGGTCGAATCAACGTCCGGCGGTGCTGCAACCGCCGGCGGCGCGCCAATGAACGCAACGATGATGGCGGCCGTAGCCGCCAGACGCACTCGATGCATCTCCTCCTCCTGACTCTTGCCTCCTGACGCTTGCCTCCTGACTCTTGCCTCCTAACTCCTGGGCAGCAACCCCCTGTTGGCCACAACCCTCGACTACCTGTCGTCTCTCCCATGTGGCGGTCACCAGGAGGCTGCACTCATCGAAACCAATGGCCCGGTTCTTCGCCCAACACATCTTCGGCGCCAGCCGCAACGCCAATATCGCCGCCGCCCCGGCCGGCACCCACGTCGAGATCCACGTCGGCCAGGACCAGTACCTCGACCTGGAGAACGAGGCGTTCGCGGCCCTCACCCGCGACGGAAGAAGATGCGCCGTTGGACCGAGGCCGTATCCGCCGCTGCGGTCCACCGGCCCCTGGCTGCTCACGGTCTGGGCAGGTGTCCCAGGTTTGCGAGGTGGCCGCGGTAGTCGTCGAGCAGTGCCGCGTCGACGGGTGGGCAGGCGATGCCTGCTCAGGCGAGGGCGATCGCCGGCAGGTCCCTGTGTAGTCGCGGCGCCCATTCCCACCGGCTGGCGGGCAGCAGGCTGGCGCGAGCGACGGCCGGGCCCGCCCACTCGCAAGGTGGGCGGCCCCGGCCGCGCGGCTCGCCCAGCGTCAGCTGGCGCAGCTTCCCGGCCGGGCTCTCGACGCTGCCGTCCGGGGCGTCGCCCGACGGTGATCGCGTGGGCACCGCAGGTCAGTCGTGGCGGTGACGCACGATGTAATCGATGTAGCGGATCGTGTCCTCGCGGCCGTCCTCGTTGATCGAGTCCCACAGGTCCGCCAGCCAGTAGAGAGAGCCCGACAGCCGAGACCGCAAGCGGGTCACGGTGTTCATAACGCCGGTGGGCCGGTATGACGCTCACCCGCGTCGGCCTCAGCATGCCCGATCGTTCCGCAACGCCTCGTGATGCACGCCGAGCTGCTCGGTCAGGCGCCGGATGACCGACTTCGGGTCCGACGCGCGGTACAAGCGCACAGAGCGCTGGCGTAGCTCGTCGGGGTAATCGTTCGGTACTGCCACGGACGACTTCCTCCCGCGGCCATCAGGCCATGATCAAAAAGCTCCATGAAAGCGGGGGCGGCCCACTTCCAAGCCTGTTAGCCGTCACCGAAGGTGACGGCTAACAAACCTGGTGCGGTGCCGGTGCCGGAGTGTCGACGATCTGGCAGGTCAGGTGACCCCGACGTTCAGGTAGAAGTGGCCGATCTTGAGCGAAAGCGAGGCGCCTCCGAAGTGGTGAATGAGCAGCGCCAACAGGATGACGATCAAGATGCAAACGACGAGCCAAATCAGGAACCACACGAACCCTGGGATCCCGTAGCGACCGACGCGAGCCATTAGGCTCGCCCCCTCGCGGTTGGCGCTGCAGCACACACTGTCAAGCCCCGGGTTTGATGGAGAGTTGGTTAGCTGGTTTTCAGGGCTGCGGTGACCGGCTGGGTCATCGCGTGTAGGGCCTCGTGTTCGGCGGGCGGGATGTGCCCGAGTTCGCCGTGCAGGCGGCGGTTGTTGTACCAGTCGATGTACTCGACGGTGGCCATCTCCAGGTCGTCGAGCCCGCGCCACGGACCTCGGTTGCGGACGAGCTCGGCCTTGTATAGGGAGTTGAACGCCTCGGCCATCGCGTTGTCGTACGAGTCGCCCTTGGAGCCGACCGAGGCGACAGCGCCGGCCTCGGCGAGCCGCTGGCTGTAGCGAATCGCTCGATACTGGACTCCCCTGTCCGAGTGATGGACCAGTTTGCGCAGGTCAGCGCCGTGATTCTCGCGGCGCCAGATCGCCATCTTCAGCGCGTCGAGAGCAA
>NZ_JBEXHU010000040.1:0-31980 GCF_040608175.1 Micromonospora sp. NPDC005206 | reverse complement strand
GCAAGCTGGGTCAGCGCCTCACGGCAGTCCTCGCCGTTCTCCATCATCTCGATGACCGCATTGAGCTGCCCTCGGGCTCGCTTCAAGCGAGTCAGAGCCTCGCCGGTCATCTCGGGACGCAACTTCATCTCATCTACCTCCGCATCCCACGGTAACACATACCCTGGGGGGTATTCCGGGCGATGATCTCCGCCCTAGCCCAGAACCGTCGCCAAGGTGATCGCGCCCGGCCCAGGTCAGCCGGCTGCCACTGACGCGACGTATGACGGCCGCCTGGGTCATAGCGTCACCGGCATGCGAACCCGGCAGGAGGCCAGAACGGCACTGCACCAACGATGCCCAGGCGGGGCATTCGTTTCCCCCACGGAGCCTCACCGCGCAGGAGAGCGCACCTTGACCACTGGCGTGGCAACTCGCCGACTCGACTACGCCGTCGGCGCTTCGGACAGGTTGCGGACGATGTGGTCGGCGTGAAGCAGGGCTTGCCGAAGCAGTCGCCGGACGTGGTCGTCGCTGCGGAGGAGTACGCGACGGTTCCCTGGCGACGTCCCTTGACCAGCAGCAAGACGGAGCTTGGCCAGGTATTGACTGACTGCCGTGGGTGCGGCTCCAGCATCGACGCCGACAACATCGCTAGCGTCGCCGTTGCCCGCGCTATCGGCTTCGAACCCACCGGCGACGCCACCTCACCCGGCGTAGCCCCCGCCCCCTCCTGACCTGGCATCACCGCTCATCGACCAGTCCTTAATTGACCAGGGACGGCCATGACCTAGGGCGCGTTGCGGAAGTGGATCAAGCTCAGGTGGCTCGCAGAGAAGACGCAACAACATCCATCACGCCCTGCCAGACTCTTCACCGTGACGGGCGGTGACCCTTGCCGGTGATGGTGGCCGGCCGAATCCCGTCAGACCCCTCGGCTTGTAGACGGCCAACACCGTCGCCGCGAGCAAAATGACCAGGCCGCCGATCGCATGCACGACCAGCGAAACGACTGCCTCACGCCACTGCTCCCCGCTCGCTACAGGCGCGGAGGCCATCCCTACGTCGGCAAGCGCAGCAATCGGCTCCAGCTGGAGCAGCAGCACCACCGTGGCCACCGCAACCAACGCCAGCTTGATCAGCACCCACCAGTGACGCACCAACCCCCAGGGCGACGCCAGCGATGACACCACGCCACTGAGCAGCGACGCGACTGCGAGCGGAGCGATGGCGAACCGGACTGACAAGTCCATTGCCACATATCCGGCCGCCGTCACCATCGCATCGTCACTGCGCAGCGCCGCCAAGGCCAGGACCAGGAAGACGACCACCGCGCCGAGCCACCCCAACGAGGCAACGACGTGCGCAGTCAACGCGGCCTTACGCCAGCGTTGCCGCAACACGGCTTACCGTCCGCCCGGCAGGTGCCGGCCAGGACCGTGCTCACCGGCCACGCCACTCACCTGGATGACGACGAACACGACCAGCAGGGCCGCTACAACCAGGCCAATGACCTTCACCCACCGCGGCACGCCCGTCGGAGTCCCCGGTCCGCCTGCTTGACCCGCCATCTGACTCTCCCAACCGATCCCAGCAACGACTGCCAAATTTTTACGAGACACTGTGTCTCTGTCAAGTCAGAGTGTCTGCGGTGTGGCGGCATGTATCATATGACGGTGCCGAGGCTGTGGAACGACACGATTGAGGCGCACCGAGCGGCGGTGCGCGACGCAGTTCTTGACGCCGCAGCAACCCTCGTCGCCAGTCACGGGCTGACCGGCGTGACCATGTCCCGGATCGCCGAACTCACTGGCATCGGCCGCGCCACCCTCTACAAGTACTTCCCGGACGTCGACGCGATCTTGCTTGCCTGGCACGAGCGCCAACTCGCCCAGCACCTAGATCACCTCAGCGCCATCCGCGAGCAAGCCGACACCCCGTCGCCGCGGTTGCGCGCCGTGCTCGTCGCCTACGCGCGGCTCTCACAGCACCGCCACGGTGGTGACCTCGCTGCCGCACTGCATCAAAGCGACCACACCACCGAGGCCCACGCGCGACTGCACACGCTTGTGCGGGAGCTGATCACAGACGCTGCCGAAGTCGGTCAGGCTCGTGTCGACGTTCCCGCCGATGAACTGGTGGCCTTCTGCCTGCACGCCCTGACCGCCTCGAGCACGGTGGCCTCGGACGACGGGCTCCAGCGCCTGGTTACTCTCACCCTCACCGCACTCAAGCCCACCGCCGCAGACTGACGTCCGAACCATCCGCCCAGAACCGGCTCGGCCGACACCGCTCTCCTGTTGCCGAACGGCAGTGGAGACGCGGCCCCCACGAGGATCAGCATGCAGGCGTCAGAGTCGGCGAGCCATGCCGACCGACTCTGGCGCGGTCTCCGCGAAGCCGTACTGTGCGTAGAGGTGGCGCGCGGCACCGTCCGCGATGAGTGAGATGTAGGCGGTGCTAGGCGCGCGATCCAGGAGTCGCTCCATCAGTGCAGCCATGATCCTCTTGCCGACTCCTCGGCCCTGATGCTCGGGCAATACGCACATGTCAATGATCTGGAAGGCGGTGCCGCCGTCACCGATGACGCGGCCCATGCCTATCGGTTGGTCACCCTGGTAGGCGACGACGGCGTGCCATGTGCCGTCCAAACCCGCGGCCGCTGCTGCGGCTGACTTGGCGCTCAGACCGGCGGCGACCCGCAGGTGTCGGTAGACCTCGACCGATGGCGTTTCTGCTCGTAAGACGTATGTCATGACCGTGAGGGGTCCCTTCGGGTGCGGCCTGCGCACCGCTACGCGTTGGTGGCGTGGAAGCGGCGCAGGCGGAGGCTGTTAGCGACCACGAACACCGAGGAGAACGCCATCGCTGCGCCGGCGATCATCGGATTGAGCATTCCCGCCGCGGCCAGCGGCAGGGCAGCCAGGTTGTAGGCGAAGGCCCAGAACAGGTTGCTCTTGATGATCCTCAGGGTTCGCCGGGACAGGCGAATGGCGTCCACGGCGGCGGTCAGATCGCCGCGGACGAGTGTCAGGTCTGAGGCCTCGATGGCCACGTCGGTGCCGGTGCCCATGGCCAGGCCGAGGTCGGCTTGGGCGAGCGCGGCGGCGTCGTTGATCCCGTCGCCGACCATGGCCACGACCTTTCCGTCGGCCTGCAGGCGCTTGACCACGTCGACCTTGTCGGCGGGCAGCACCTCAGCGATCACCTGGTCGATGCCGACCTCGGTGGCGACGGCGTTCGCGACGGTGGTGTTGTCGCCGGTGAGCAGCACCGGGTTCAGGCCCAGCGCCCGCAGCTGGTCGACTGCGGTTCGGCTGGTTGGTTTGACCACGTCGGCCACGGCGAGGACGCCGCGGGCCTGTCCGTCCCAGCCGGCCAGCACGGCCGTCCGGCCGGCGGTTTCGGCCTCGCTGGCCGCCCGCTCGACCTCGGCGGATACCTGCAGGCCACGTTCGCGCAGCAGGCGGGCTCGGCCGACCATGAGGTCGCGGCCCTCGACGGTGCCGGTGACGCCGAGCCCTTCGACGTTGGCGAAGTCATTGACCGTCGGTAGCGTCCCGGCGGTGGCGGCGCCGGTGGCGATCGCTTGGGCGATCGGGTGTTCGCTGGCGAGCTCAAGCGCTCCGGCGAGCCGAAGCAGGTCATCGGCGTCCTGGCCGTCGGCTGGCAGCACGTCGACCAGTGTCATCTTTCCGGTGGTCACGGTGCCGGTCTTGTCCAGCACGACCGTGTCGACCCGCCGGGTGGACTCGAGCACCTCGGGTCCCTTGATGAGGATGCCGAGCTGGGCGCCGCGGCCGGTGCCGACCAGCAGCGCTGTTGGGGTGGCCAGCCCGAGGGCGCAGGGGCAGGCGATGATCAGTACGGCGACCGTGGCGGTGAACGCGGCCGCCAAGCCGCTGCCGTTGCCGATCCAGAAGCCGAGCGTGCCGACCGCGAGGGCGATCACGATGGGGACGAAGACGCCGGAGATCCGGTCGGCCAGCCGCTGCACCGCGGCCTTACCGGTCTGCGCCTGCTCGACGAGCTTCGCCATCTGGGCGAGCTGCGTATCTCCGCCGATACGTGTGGCAGTGACGACGAGCCGACCGCCTGCGTTGACGGTGGCGCCGACCACGGCGTCGCCCGGGCTGACCTCGACCGGGACGGACTCGCCGGTCAGCATGCTGGCGTCGACCGCCGAGGTGCCCTCGTCGACCACCCCGTCGGTGGCGATCTTCTCCCCGGGCCGGACCACGAATCGGTCCCCGACCGCGAGCTGGTCGATAGGGATGCGAGTTTCGGCGCCATCCCGGAGGACGGCGACGTCCTTCGCGCCGAGTTCCAGCAGGGCGCGTAGGGCCGCTCCGGCGGTTCGCTTGGAGCGGGCCTCGAAGTACCGGCCGGTGAGGAGGAATGTCGTGACGCCGGCTGCGGCTTCGAGGTAGATGTTGCCGGCGCCGTCGGAGCGGGTGATGTCGAAGCTGAACGGGTGGGTCATGCCCGGCATGCCTGCGTCGCCGAGGAACAGCGCCCACAGCGACCAGCCGAACGCGGCGAGGGTGCCCAGCGAGATCAGGGTGTCCATGGTCGCGGCGCCGTGCCGCAGGTTGATCAAGGCGGCACGGTGGAACGGCAGGGCGCCCCAGACCACGACCGGGGCGGCGAGGGTCAGCGACAGCCATTGCCAGTACTGGAACTGCATGGCTGGCACCATCGCCAACAGGACCACCGGCACGCTCAACGCAACCGAGACCCACAGCCGGGTGCGCAGGCTGCGCAGTTCATCGACTGGCTCTGACGGCTCGGTTGTCGCGGCGGAGGCTGGCGGGGAGGCGGTGTAGCCGGTCTTCTCCACAGTGGCGATCAGGTCGTCCGGGGTGACCTCGCCGGCGTACCGGACGGTGGCCTTCTCGGTGGCGTAGTTGACCGTGGCGGACACACCGTCCATCCGGTTGAGCTTCTTCTCGATCCGGGCGGCGCAGGAGGCGCAGGTCATCCCCCCGATGGACAGCTCGATCTGGTTCGGGGCGAGCTGCAGGGGTTTCGCAGTGGACGTCATCGCATCCTCCGGTCAGTTGTGGCCGTGGCCGGGTTCGCCGTGCCCATCGGTGGCGGCTGGGGTCGGGCTGTTCGACGTCGACGGCGTCGCTAGGCCGGGCTCGGTGGAGGTGCCGGCGACGAGGGTGAATTCGGCGGTCCGTACGGTTCCGATGTGCTGGAAGTCGAGGTAGAGGCGGTACGTGCCGGCCGAGGGAACCTCGGCGTAGAAGGTGACCTGCGGGCCGGGCTGGGTGCGCCCGTCACCGGGTTCTCCGTCGGGGTGCACGTGCAGGTAGGCCAGATCGCCCTGGCGCAGGGCGACCAGGTGGCCGTACGCGCCGAGGTAGGGCTGCAGGTCGGTGACCGGTGCGCCGTTCCGGTTGATGGTCAGGGTCAACTTCGCGGTACTGCCCGGCCGCAGGTCACCGTCGAGGGCGACGGTGTATCCGTCGACGGTGGTGGTGCGTGCGGGTGCGGGTATCGGACGTGGGGTGAACGCGCCGGGTAGGGCGACGTCGACGCCGAGGGTGAGTGGCTGGCCGCCGGTGGGGGTGAAGTCGGCGAAGGCGCGCCAGCTTCCGGGGTCCCCGAAGGGTGAGGCCACCTGCCAGGTGCCGTCGGGGGCCATGTCGGGGTGCACGTGCCGGAAGCCGGACAGGTCCCGGCGGGTGACGATGAGGTGCATCCGCTTGTCGTGCGCTTCGTCGAAGGCCGTGACGGTCCGACCGCCCGGACCGGTGATCCGGAAGGCGAACTCACCGCTTGAGGCGGGAACCGGGGTCAGGGTGTAGCCGCGGTCGGAGATCAGCAGGCCACCGGGGATTTGCGTGGCGGCTTCGGTCCCAGCTTCGTCATGGCCCGCGCTGCCGTGCTCGGCGGTGGTGTCATGGCGGGTTTCGGCGGCCGGGGCGACGGGGTCGGCCAGTTGGCCGACCCCGTACGCCGCGCCGAACACCGCCGCGAGACCGACCGCGAAACCGCTCAGCTTCGTCGCCGTGTTCATGACTGGCACCTCGGGTTCTCTCGGTGAGGGACTGTCAGGCGTCGACGAGGTCGTAGCCGGCCTCGTCGACTGCGGCCCGGACGGCCGCTGGGTCCAGGGGCGCCTCGCTGGCGACGGTGACCTGCCCGGAGGCGAGGTCGACCTGGACGTCGCGGACGCCGGCGATGGCGCTGATCTCGGTGCTGACCGAGTTGACGCAGTGCCCGCAGGTCATGCCGTTTACCTGGTACGTGGCGGTGGTCATCAAAATGCTCCTCTCAACGCCCTCACGCGATACCCCCCGGGGGTAGTGGCGCGCCTCGCAGTTGGACTTGGGGCACCGACCGCCGGGATACCTGGAGGGGGTATGGCTCTCTACGCACCGTAGCATACCCCCGAGGGGTAAGGTACCCTGGGTTCCATGACCACACCCACTCCGATCCGCGGATACACCGCCAGCAAGGATCAGCTGCTCGCGCGGCTCCGCCGCGTCGAGGGGCAGGTCCGGGGCATCGAGAAGATGGTCGACGACGACCGCTACTGCATCGACGTGCTCACGCAGATCTCCGCGATCCAAGCTGCCCTCGACAAGGTCGCCCTCGGCCTGCTGGACGGGCACGCCCGGCACTGCATGCACGAGGGCGCCGCCGACGGCCGTGCCGACGAAATGGCCACCGAGATGATGGCCGCCGTTGGCCGGCTCATGAAGCGCGGCTGATCTCCAGCGATCGGTAACCCCAGCTCTCGGATCAGCGCGACAAGCCGGCCGTTAGACCACCGGAGAAGCTCCGCCGTTCCGTCGGCCGAGGCAGCCGGCGCAAATGCACCAGCACGCTGCCCCCAGGCACCGCCCAAACGACGAGATGCCGGCCGACCATGCATTGACAGTGCTGCTCGCGAGGAACAGTGGGCGGCCGGCTGCCCCGCCGGCCGCCCACTATCGCGAGATGCACCAGATCGCGTCTCTTGTCAGGCCTCGTCACGCCCGACCGCGCTCGTTGCCGTCATAGTGGCCTCCGGGTCCTCATGATGATCTCCGCTCGATGGGTGTGACTCTGACATGTCGGGTCCGCACCGCTCGGCTCAGCGGACCTGCACGGTCTCGGTCTCGGCGACAGGCTGGGGACCAGCAGCGCGGGTCCGCAGGGTGACCGCCGCGACAACGGCTCCGACGAGGGCGATGACACCGGCGCCGGCGAAAGCGGCCGAGTACCCGTCGGTGAGAGCCGACACGTCACCCACCCGGTCCGCGCCGTAGGACGCGGCGACCGCCGTCATCGCGGCCAGACCGAGAGCCGAACCGACCTGGTAACTGGTGTTGACGATCCCTGAGGCGAGGCCACCCTCCTGAAGCGGCGCGCTGGAGATCGCCGTGCCGAGCGACGGGATGAACGCCAACGACATACCCAACGCCGCGACCAATGAGGCGGGCAGGACGTCCACCGCATAGCTACCGTCCGCGCGAACGAGGGCGAGCCACCCGAGCCCGATGGCCAGTACCGCCAGGCCTGCAATCACCGTCGGCTTCGGGCCGAACCGGTTGATGGCCCGCGGTGCCACAACGACCATCCCGACCATGATGAGGACGGTCATGGGAAGCAGCGCCGCACCGCTGGGGAAGGCGCTGTAGCCGAGGACCTGCTGCAGGTAGAGGTTGAGATAGAACCACATCGGAATCCACGCCGCGCCCAGCAGGAGTTGCGCCACATTTGCGGCCGCGAGGTTCGGGACACGGAAGATTGACAGCCGCATCAGCGGCTGCCGGCGGGCGGCCTGGATGGCCACGAACGCCACCAGCGCGGCGACCGCGCCGGCGAGGGCCAGCCAGGTCTGCCCGGAGGTCCACCCGACCTCGGGCGCCCGGACGATCGCATACACCGTGGCGCCGAGACCAGCGGTGACGGTGAGCGCCCCAGCGATGTCGAGCGAGCCGCGGCGGGCGCCGCCGGCGGGCATGAGCGCCGGGGTGGCGAGCACCGCGATCAGGGCGATCGGAATGTTGATGTAGAACACCCACTGCCAGCTGAGGTACTCGGTGATGACCCCGCCGAGGAAGACGCCCGCGGTGCCGCCCGCCGGCGCGGCCGCGCCGTAGAGCGCAAGCGCCTTGGTGAGTTCTCGGGGCTGGGCGCCGAAGAGCATCATCAGCATCGTCAGCGCCGACGGTGCGATCAGGGCGGCGCCAACACCCTGCGTGGCACGGGCGGCCAGTTCCACTGCGACGCTGTCGGCCAGCCCTGCGGCCGCCGACCCGAGCAGCAGGATCAGCCAGCCGGCTGTGAACATGCGCCGCGCGCCGAACAAGTCCGACAGCCGGCCGCCGAGCAGCAGCAGGCCACCGAAGGCTACGACGTAGGCGTTGAACACCCACGACAGGTTCTCCGGCGAGAAGCCGAGATCGTCCTGCATGCGCGGTAAGGCAACGCCGATGATCGAGGTGTCCATGATGACCATGAACTGGGCGAGCGCGATGAGCCCGAGGCCCCACCAACGCTTGGATCCGTGTGCCATCTCCACCACTCCTTATGCCCCTGGGGGGTATGGGTAAGTGGTGAATGTTTACCCCCAGGGGGTATGTGGTGTCAAGCTGCGGCCATCCACGGACTCGTGTTTTGTCGCCTCTCACGCATCCGATTGATCCCTGTACCCCCTATGGGTATATTCATCGTGCAGGCCACCCACCCGACCAGCGGTGACCTGGCGCTGTTCCTCAGGGGCGCCGTTTCGCGGCTCACCGTTTGCAAGTTGCCCGCATCGAACGGCGGCAGGCCGGCGCCCCACGTTCTCGGACAGGAGAGAGCCATGTGCACCAGCGGATCCAGTTGCGGCTGCGCCACCGCGACCGCCGACAACGCACCGGCCACCGTTGACACCGTCGACGGCGTGCGGGTCACCTACACGGTGTCGGGGATGACCTGCACCGGCTGCGCCAGCAACGTGCGCCAGGAGGTGAGCACCGTCGAGGGCGTCACCAGCGTCGAGATCGACGTGGCCACCGGCGGGGTTACGGTCACCAGTCACGCCCCACTGGCGATCGCCGACGTCCGCGCGGCCGTCGAGAAGGCCGGCTACCAACTTGTGAGCTGACCGCAGGATCGGCCGCGCCCGCCCGGCAAGACGGAGCGGGCGCGGCCGCCCCACGGCGCTTCTACCCTCTGGCGCTGATTTTGCGTTCGCCGGCAACGCGAGGCCGAGCTGGGGTGAGCGTGTCCGCCGTGTGAACAGGCACGGGGTAGGAACCTTCATCCCGAACTGGGGCGGGACAACCAGCGGTCACGCGCGTGACGTTGGCTGGCTGAGCACATATCCGGGCTCCGCAGGTGCCTCGGTGGTGGCGCCTGCGGGGTCGTCGGGGGTGACTGCGAGACCGACCCGGTGACGCCCCCGCGGGCAATGCTTACGT
This sequence comes from Micromonospora sp. NPDC005206, assembly GCF_040608175.1. Classification (NCBI taxonomy): domain Bacteria; kingdom Bacillati; phylum Actinomycetota; class Actinomycetes; order Micromonosporales; family Micromonosporaceae; genus Micromonospora; species Micromonospora sp. NPDC005206. Next base: position 22,591 of record NZ_JBEXHU010000040.1, on the reverse strand, counting down.
TAAGCGCCCTGAGTCACGTGCACGGCATGGCCGTGAACCCGTCGGACCAACAGCTCTACGTCGCCACACACCACGGAGTCGTTCGCGTCTCCGATAGCGGGGCCGCCCACGTGGGTGATGGACGGCAGGACACGATGGGCTTCACGGTGATCGGACTAGACCACTTTCTCGCCTCGGGACATCCCGCGCCCGGGGAAGCCGGGCCGACGCATCTGGGCCTGATCGAAAGCACCGATGGTGGGCGCACCTGGCGATCGGTGTCGCTCGCCGGGAAGGCAGACTTCCACGCCCTTCGGAGCGCCGACGGGATCACCTACGGCGTCGACTCCACCACTGGTTCCCTGCTGGCAGGCACCGACCGGGTCACCTGGCAGGCCCGGTCAAGGATCGAGGCGTACAACCTGGCGGTCGAACCCAGGACAGCCTTACAGCCTTCTGGCCACAACCGAGCAGGGCCTGCAACGTTCGGTCGACGGCGGCCGCACTTGGGTGCCCGCCGGAGGACGCGCCTTCGTGCTGTTGCACTGGGCCGGCCGCGACCGGCTGCTGGGAATTGCGGCAGACGGACAGATCCTCGTGTCCCATGACGCGCCGTGACGTGGTCGGGTACCGGCGGTCACGTTCCCGATGCGCCGGTACCCCCGTCACCGCCCACGGTGATCTGCTCTTCGTCACCACCCGTGATGGTCGAGTCCTTCGCAGCAAGGACGCGGGTGCGACATGGCAACCCATGCAGACATCGCTGTCGTGATCCTCGCCCGTCCCCTGCCATTCCCCGCCGACCGGGTATCGCGGTCGAAGTCCGGTCCATGGTGGGGCCGGCAGCGATGCGGTGGCGGCCCTTCTCGGGCCGCCACGACATCCCTATCGCCCCTGCGCAGTCAGGCGGACTCCCCGCAGCAGCTGGGCGTTGAGCGCCACCACGATCGTGGAGACGGACATCAGCACCGCGCCGACGGCCGGGCTGAGGCTGATCCCGGCCCAGGCGAGGACACCGGCGGCGAGCGGGATCGCCACGACGTTGTAACCGGCCGCCCAAACCAGGTTCTGAATCATCTTCCGGTACGACACCCGGGACAGGCGGATCACACCGGTGACGCCGCGCGGATCGGACGAGGCGAGGATGACGCCAGCGGACTCGATCGCGACGTCGGTTCCGGCGCCGATGGCGAGTCCGACGTCGGCGCGAGCCAGCGCGGGCGCGTCATTCACGCCGTCCCCGACCATCGCCACCGTCAGCCCTCGGGACTGCAGGTCGGCAACCGCCCGGTCCTTGTCGGCGGGCAGCACCTCGGCGAAGACCTCGTCGACGCCGGGACGGAATCCCAGGTCCGCGGCGACGGCCTCGGCGACCGGCCGAGCGTCTCCGGTGATCATCACGATCTTCCGCACGCCCTGCTCGCGCAGCTCCGCGATGGCCTCGCGGGCTTCGGGACGGATCTCGTCCTCCAGGGCGAACGCCCCCACCGCCTCCGCCTGACCGCCGTCGGGTAGCCGGATCAGATGCAGCACGGCAGCCCCGCGCGCTGACCAGACCTGCGCGACCCGAACCAGCTCGTCGGGCACCCTGGCCGCCAGTTCCCGCAGCAGAGCCGGGCCGCCCACCGCATAGCTGGTGCCGTCGACCACGGCCTGCACACCTCGGCCGGTCAGCGACCGGAAGTCGCTGGCGCTCGCCCCCAGTCCCCGCTCCTGTGCGACGCCCACCAGCGCCTTGGCGAGGGGGTGCTCACTGTCGGCCTCGACCGCGCCGGCGATGCGCAGCACCTCATCTTCGGTGACGCCGGTCGCGGCGGCCGTGGCGGTGACGGTGTGCGCGCCCTTGGTCAAGGTGCCGGTCTTGTCGAACAGCACCGCGTCGACGGTGCGCATTCGCTCCAGGGCGAGGCGGTCCTTGACCAGGATGCCCGCCTTGGCCGACACGGCGGTGGACAGCGCGATCACCAGCGGGATGGCCAGCCCGAGGGCGTGCGGGCAGGCGATCACGAGGACCGTCACGGTGCGGACGACCGCCTGGTCGAGGTCACCCAGCGCCCACCAGGCGCCGAAGGTGACCAGCGCGGCGGCGGCGGCGACGTAGAACAGCATTGCGGCGAACCGGTCGGCGAGCGCCTGGGCGCGGCCGTTGGACGCCTGCGCCTGGGCGACGAGCCGCCCGATGCCGGCCAAAGCCGTGTCCTCGCCGACCGCGTCGACGCGTACCCGCAGTGCGGAATCTGTCGCCACGGTGCCGGCCACCACCCGGTCTCCGACACCACGCGGGACCGGTCGGGACTCCCCCGTGATCATCGACTCGTCCAGCTCGGCCGCGCCGTCGATGATCCGGCCATCGGCCGGCACCCGGCTACCGGAGCGCACCAGGACCAGGTCGCCCACCCGCAGCTCGGCGGCCTGCACGCGGTGCAGCTCACCAGTGTCGTCGATCCGCTCGGCGTCGTCGGGCAGGAGCGCGGCCAGCGCCGTGAGCGCGCCCTGCGCCTGGCCGATCGCCTTCATCTCCTGCCAGTGGCCCAGCAGCATGATCGTCACCAGCGCGGCGAGCTCCCACCAGAAGTCCAGGTCGAATGTGCCGAGGCTGGTGGCCAGCGACGCCACGTACGCCACCGTGATCGCCATCGTGATCAGCAGCATCATCCCCGGGGCCCGGTCCTGGACCTCGCGGAAACCACCGACCAGGAACGGCCACCCGCCGTAGAGGAAGACCACCGACCCGAGGACCGGACCGACCAGAGTCATGCCGGGAAAGTCCAGGGAGTAGCCGAACCAGTCCATCACCATGTGACTGGTGATCACGATCGGCAGCGTCAGCGCGAGGCTCAGCCAGAACTTCCGGCGGAACTGCTCCGGGTCGTGACCGGCGTGCTTGTCATGCCCTCCGTGCCCCCCATGCCCGGCGTGGCCGCCGGGGTGCCCATGGGCGCCGCTGGTGCCCTGTGGTTGGGATGACGCGGAGTGGGGCGAGTCGTGTTCGTGGTGCGCGCCTCGCGGGTGCGGTGTTCGCGTGCTGCGCTGCGTCGCGTCCACGTGGTCGTGGCTGTGCTGGCCACGTCCGACCTCATCAATGTTGGCCGCGTCGTGATGCGCCATGTGTTCTCGAGTCATGCCGTCCACCTCCGCCCAGCACCATATACCCCCCGGGGGTACGAAGGCAAATACCCCTGATGGGTATACGTCCGCGCTATGGCCGGCGAGCCACCACCGCAGACCGGCGGCCCCGGCCGGCAAACGTGCAGGGCGCCACTTGGGCCACTCGAAGGGGCAACAGCGCGCGAAAAGGCCCGCCTGCGGCACGTTTTGCGAACAAAATCCACGAAGGGTGGCGGATAGCACGGCCGTCGACAAGCGGACCCAGTCGAGGAGCAGCCATGAAACCGGAGATCAGTCGCCGCCGGTTGCTGGCCGGCGTCGCGGGCGCGGTGGGCCTCGTCGGCATCAGCGACGTCTCCGGTGGGCGGACATTCCCAGCGGGATTGAGAGCGGTGGGCACGAACCGCGTCCGTGGCGGAGACACAGGCGGCACCCGTAGCCGGGTGACGGCCACGCTTCGCCCCCGTCCCGTCACAGTCGACTTAGGTGGACCGCACGTAACCACCTGGGGATACGCCGACGACCTGCCCGGCCCACTTATCCGGGCGCGCGCCGGCGACACGCTGCGGGTGGAGTTGGTCAACGGCTTGCCGACGGATACCAGCGTTCACTGGCACGGGATCGCGCTGCCCAACAACATGGACGGGGTTCCCGGCCTGACTCAACCAGCCATCCGTCCGGGCTGCCGGTATACCTACGAGTTCCCCCTGCCCCACCCTGGCACGTACTTCTACCACCCGCACTCCGGCGTTCAGCTCGACCGGGCGCTGTACGGCGTTCTCATTGTCGATGACCCGCAGGAGGCCGGCCGGTACGACCACGAGTGGATCGTGGTGCTCGACGATTGGATCGACGGTACCGGCCGCACTCCCGATGACGTGCTTGCCGCCCTGCGCGAGACGGGCGGCCATGCAGACATGCAGGGTATGGATCCGGCGGGCGCGCACGGGGAGGGCGGCGAGCCCGACTCGCACCACGACGAGGGCCCGATACGAGTGGCCACGGCGGCCCGGCTTCCGCTGGTCACGGGGACATGGGCGGAATGGAGATGATGACCTCTCCCCTGCTCGGCGGCGCTGGCGATGTTTGGTACCCGCACCATCTGGTCAACGGTCGAGTTCCGGCGGCGCCGAGGGTCTTCCGTGCGCGGCCCGGTGAGCGGGCGCGGGTGAGGATCATCAACGCGGGCTCGGATACGGCGTACCGGGTGGCGCTCGCGGGACACCGGCTCACGGTCACGCACACCGACGGATTCCCGGTCCACCCGGTGGACACGGACGCCCTCCTGCTCGGTATGGGTGAGCGCGTCGACGTCATGGTGGAGCTAGGCGATGGGGTCTTTCCGCTGATCGCCGACGCGGAGGGCAAGACCGGACGGGGTCTGGCTCTGGTACGAACCGGTTCCGGCGCCACACCACCTGCCGATGTCCGCCTGACCGAACTGGAAGGACGGGTGCTCGACACCGCAACGCTGCACGCAGCCGGCAGCGTGAGGCTGGTCGACCGACGTCCGGACCGGGTGCACCGGTTGGAGCTCGGCGGATCGATGAACCCCTACCGGTGGACCATCAACGGCGCGACCTTCCACGACGCTGACCCACTGCTGGTGGAGCAGGGCGCGCGCGTGCGGCTGGAATTCGTCAATCGCAGCGAGATGTTCCATCCGATGCACCTGCACGGGCACACCTTCGCTCTGACCGGCGGTGGTGCCCGCAAGGACACCGTCGTGGTCGTTCCCCACCAGAGCGTGAGCGTTGATTTCGACGCCGGCAATCCCGGCCTTTGGATGGTGCACTGCCACAACGCCTACCACGCGGAGACGGGCATGATGGCCACGCTCGCCTACCGCGCCTGAGGTACTCCGCTGCGGCGAGCGTTCGTCCACTGACGGCAGTTGACAAGGCGGGAACGGGCAAGAGACGACCGACGAAGCCTTACCAACCGGCCACAGAGAAGCAGGCCGACGCCGAGCCCTCCGGAGGAGCGCGGCGTCGGTTGCTCGTGGTCAGGAGAGGACGGCGTTCACGACCTCGGTAGCCCGCCACTCGTGCTGGGCGTACAGCCAACCGAACGCCGACACCTGCACGGCCTGGGCCGCGACGGTCAGGGGAAGGTCCTGCCAGCCGGGGATCGCCTGCAGGGCGGTGAGGAACTGGCGTGTCGCGAACTCCGGCTTCATCAGGTCGCGCACGCTGCCCCAACCGGTGCTGGGCCGCTGCTGGAAGAGCCCGACCGAGTCGTGGTCCCAGCCGATCGCCTGGTGCGGGTAGTCCTGCGACTCCGGCAGCACGCCACTGGCGTAGTTGTAGAGGGTGCTCTCCTGCATCGCGGTGGCCACCGCGATCACCAGCCCGTGGCGCGGCACGCCCATCTCCCGGCCGGTACGCACGATCGTCTTGGCGTTGTCCATCTGCGCCTGGTCCAGCCCAGCGACCGGAAGGATCCGCTTGGGCTTGGGCTTGGGCTTGGACTTCGCCGTCGGCTTGGGCGCTGGCATTGTCGTTGACGGGGAGCTTTCCGGGGTGGGGGTTTCGGTGACCGGGGCGGCGGGCTGGCGGGCCTGCCCGCGGGAGGCCGGGTCGGCCTCGGCCCGCTGGGCGATCTCGGCACGCTGGTTGGGGCTGAGTGACTCCCCGGCGGGGCCGGCGCCGATGAAGGTGGCGCCCACGAGACCGAGGCAGCACACGGCCCCGGTGGCCACCGCCATGCGGGTCCGGCCCGGCCGGGCGGCGAAGGGGTTAGCGAGGCCGCCGAGGCGGGTACGCCACCATCCGGTGGAGAGTCGCGGTTGGGACGTGCTAGCCGGCTGTTCGGCGGAGTGGATATCGTCCGAACGGTCAGCCGGGCCGCCGAGGCCGCGCGGGTGGTCGAGGTTGCCGTCGTTACGCATCCGCCGAGGCTAGGCAGGAGAAACCATGGTCACCCACGGCGATCAGGTGGCGGTGCTCACACTTCTCCCCTGCGCAACGGGATCCTCCACACCAGCCCGGCAGCGCCGGTAGTGATTTACGCCATCCGGGCATACCGCCCGTCCCGCTGCCGCCCGCTAGCGCAGGGCACGAACGGCGCGCGCGGACACCCCTCGTCAGGTGATCCACTAACTCGCCCTTTCGGGTGATGTCGGATTCCCCCGCTTGGGCCGCACCCGTGGCAGATCAGCGGATTCGCCCGTATCTGTCGCCGGTTCCTAAATTGTGATCATGGCCGGTTCCCCTGCTGTTTGCCGGACCGACGTTCGATGCTCAGATGCCGGCCGCCACGTTCCAGAGCAGGCCCGCGGCGAGACCCACCACGAGGCTGAGTGCGGCAGCTGTCACCGCGAGCCTCGCCGACCACCGCCGCGTCGGATGATCGGGCCACGGGGCGCGGTGATCGCCGCCGGATGACGCCAGCGCGGGGTCGCGGTAGGCCGGGACGATCCAGCGCAGGTAGTAGAAGAGACTGATCACGGTGTTGACGAACACCACGACGGCGAGCCAGGCGTACCCGCCGTCCCAGGCGGCGCTCGCGGTGGTGAGCTTCTGACGCTCCAACAGGAGCAGACCCGGACCGAAACCGCATCGCAGGAGACCGAGCGGCAGCTGCAGGTCACGCGGGCCGCGCTCCTGAAGGCGCAGCAGAACCTCGGCCCCACCGCCGCCGAGGCGATGAAGCGAGCGGCCGAGTTGCCGCCGGGCGAGGTCGGCTCCCATCTGCAGGATCTCGGCGCCCTCCTACGCATTCAGAAGGGCCAGCAGCGCGCCGGCGACTCCCAAGGAAGCGCCCGTGACCTGCTGCGCGTGCAAGCGACGGAGCAGCAAGCAGTTGCCGCGCACACCGCCGCGTTGACCGCCGCTCAGGCCGCACGCGCGACCTACACGACGGCAGAGGCGACCTTCAAGAGGCGGCAAGCCGAGCTGCTGGACCTTAGGCGGCGCAATACCGGCAAGATCGAAGCGCTCGAGCGGCAGCGTGACGCCGCCGAGCGGCAGCTACGTCCGAACACCAGTGACGGTGAGAGCGTCGCTGGGATGGTCGCGAACCCTCGCGCTCTCGCGGCGGTCCGGTTCGCTCGGGCCCAACTCGGCAAGCCCTACGAGTGGGGGGCTGAGGGACCCAATCGCTACGACTGCTCCGGGCTTGTCTGGGCTGCGTACCGATCGCGCGGCGCCGACTTTGACCAGCTGCCGCGCGTGTCGCGGGATCAGTACAACGCCACTCGTGGTCGCACCGTTGACCGCAGCATGCTGCTCCCCGACGATCTGGTCTTCTTCGCCTCGGGCTCTAGCTGGACCACGATCCACCACATGGGCATGTACATCGGCGACGGCAAGATGGTCCAGGCGCCCACCACCGGCGATGTAGTCAAGATCTCCTCCGTCTGGTGGTCACGCTTCTACGCCGCAACACGGGTGATCCCGGCGGTCCCCGCGCCCACCACGTCACCTTCGGCACCGCCGCCCACGGCCACGCCCAGCCCCACTCCGTCGCCCAGCCCCACTGCGTCGCCGAGGCCCACTGCGTCGCCCAGGCCCACTCCCACGCCTACTCGACCCCGCCCCACCCCCACGCCTACCGGCCCCAAGCCGACCCCGACCACACCCAGCCCTACCCGCTCACCGACGCCGTCGCCCTCTCCGTCGACCAGCAGTCCAACCCCCACCACCCCGACCCCGAGCGCGTCAACGACTAGGCCCTAGACCTCGTCCGCAAAGTGTCGGCGCTAGTGGCGCTCGGTCGGCTGCGGCAACCAGGGCCCGGGTGCCCGCCAGGACACCGTCGACGACCCGACTCGGCCGCCGCTGGCGGCGCCGAGGCGCCTTCCGTGCAACGCGTCGGGACCGGCTGGCCGATTTGGCGCAGCCGCCGAGCTTCGATGAGTTGCGCCTTCAGCAACCCCCAGTCGCCGTCGAAGCCCTTGCCGCGAGGAGCCGACCGCCGGGGTGGGTGCCTATGCCCCCGCCATCGGAAGGAGTTGGGCGTCGACGGGAGCTGCTCTGCCGAGTGGTGTGGCCGGCGGTGCTGCGGTCCGACGCGGGCGCTGGCAATGCCTGGCCCCGGCGATTCTTCGTCAGGCGCCAGCTTTTGTGTAGGCGGCCAGGATCGTCTCGGAGATGAATTGGGCGGCGTCTGCGCTTTCCAGTCGCCCCTTGGCGACGTCGATGGCCGCGCCGTGGATGACGTGGTGCAGGACGCTGGTCAGCCAACTGGCTGGGAGATCGGCTCGGAAGGCCCCTTCTGACTGGCCGCGGCGGATCAGGTCGTCAACGCGCTGGGCAGGTTCGGCGTGGAGTTCTTGCACCCGTCCGGGCGGCAACGTCGTCTGCGCCGCTTCGAGAACGGCGGTCGCCTGGGCGACCAGCAGCCAGCTGGATCTGATCAGGGCGTCTAGGGCCTCACGGGGGTCGCCGGTCAGGTCGAGCGTCTGCAGGACGTGTTCCCCATCGGCTATAGCTCGGGTCAGCGCGGCGTCGACCAGGGCCTCTCGGGAGGGAAAGTGCCCGTAGAGCGTCACTCGGCCTACCCCTGCCGTTTTCGCGATCTCGCTCACGCTCGCGTCCGCGTTGCGGCTCAGGCAGGCCACGGCCGCGTCCAGGATCTTCGCGACGTTCTGCTTTGCATCGGCTCGGAGGGTCGGCTTCGCCGGGGGGTGAGACATGCAACTTCCTCAACTCGAACAGCACTGTTCGGGTTATGGTATCTCTCCCACAACTCAAACACCCCTGTTCGACTTACGGAAGGAGGCTGGCCGTCATGGCCCAACCCGTGACCGTCACCACCACATCCCCGCATCCCCACCCGCAGCGCTGGAAGACCCTGGGACTCGTCGGGGTCGCGCAACTGATGCTCATCCTGGACGTCACCGTTGTCGCGATCGCCCTGCCGCACATGGGCGCAGATCTTGGCCTGGAGCGGGAGGCTCTCACCTGGGTGGTCAGCGGCTACACCCTCGCCTTCGGCGGACTGCTGCTGCTCGGCGGGCGCGCCGCCGACCTGTTCGGCGCTCGGCGCCTGGTCCTCGCCGGGCTCCTGCTCTTCATCGCCGCGTCCCTCACCGCCGGACTCGCGAATAACGGTCCTATGCTGCTAGGCGGTCGCGTCGCACAAGGCTTGGCCGCGGCGATCCTCTCCCCCGCCGCGCTGTCCCTCGTCGTCACCATCTTCGACGGCGAGGAGCGCAACAAGGCCCTCGGAATCTGGTCGGCGCTGGGCGGCGGCGGCGCGGCCCTAGGGGTTCTCCTCGGCGGGCTGCTGACCGCCGGGCCCGGCTGGCCCTGGGTGTTCTTCATCAACGTTCCCGTCGGACTTGTCCTCCTGCTTACCCTCCGCATTCAGCTTCCGCCGCAGCCTCGGCCGATCGGGGACGGTCGGCTCGATGTGCCGGGCGCGGTGCTGGTAACAGCCGCTACCGGGTCCCTGATCTACGCCCTGATCCAGGCCGGAGACCGAGGCTGGGGCACGCCGGTCACCCTGATCCTGCTGGGCACGGCAGTGGCTCTCTACGCAGCGTTCGTCGCCCGCCAGCGCCTCGCCGCCAGCCCACTGATGGATGTCCGACTTCTGCTGCGTCGACCCGTCGCAGCCGGAACGCTACTGATCCTCGTCGCGACCGCTCTGATGATCAGCGTCTTTTTCCTCGGAACGTTCTACCTTCAAGACCACCGGGGTTACGGCGCGCTGCGCACCGGGTTGCTCTTCCTTCCCGTGGCGCTCGCAACCATGGTCGGTGCGAGCTCCGCAGGTCGCGTCATCGGTCGTGCGGGTGCTCGGGCACTCGCGGTGCTGGGACTTCTCGTCGCGGCAGCCGGCATGGCGATCCCCGCTCTCTGGGAGGGGACGTTGACCATGGTGATAGGTGTCAGCATCGCCTCCGCCGGCACCGGCGCGGTCTTCGTCGTCGCCTCCGCTACCGCGCTCGGGCAGGTCCAGCCGCACGAAGCCGGTCTCGTATCCGGAATCGTCAGCACCTTCCACGAATTCGGGGCTTCACTCGGCGCGGCTGTCGTATCCAGCGTCGCCGCGGCAAGCATCGCTGGCACCAGCACAACCGGCTTCGCACGCGGCTTCACCACCGGCGCCGTCATCGCCGTCACCGCGGCTGTCCTTGCCTTGATCCTCACCCCGAACGCCCGCTCCAGCCAGTGAACTCGGCAGTGATCCCCGGCGGGGCTGTCATCCTCGCCGGGGACACTGCTCACACCGACTCAGTCGCAGCGGCGACGCGCCTCCATCGGCACCTTGTTTTGGCACCATCACGTGACTTGGCCTCTTGCTTTGGATGTGGGTTCGCCGCGCTGCGCCCGGCCCCGAGCTGGTTAAGTATCGGGGCAGACCGGGTTCTTTCAGGCTCTGCCGCCGATGCGGCGTGCCGGCCGCTCGATTCCGAACGGCGCTCCGACTCGTGGCGGCCTACCAAGACCGCGATCCGCTGCCAGTGTGGGCCCCCGGGCGACAGCGCGGCGCCCGGCAGCGTCGCCGCGCTGGCCTCGCCGGACTGCCCGCAGTGTCCAACCGGCCAGCCGACGTCGCGGCTGGGATCAGTAGCCGTCGCAGCCGGGATAGTCCGATAGGCGCCGACGCGGGTCGGCATTGAGCCACCGCAGCCTGTGCATGTACGCGGCCACGTCCGGGTCGTCCTCGTCGTGCTGCGCTGTCCCGGTCGATGTCGGTCGCGCCGCTGGGCCCGTGTCCGTTTCGCCACGATGAAATGACCAGGAGAGCCCGACAGTCGCCGTTGCCGCAGATGTGTAAGCCTCAGACGTGCGGGCAGCTCGGCTGAGGCGCTCCCGCACCACGCGGGTCCAGAAGAACACGCCGAAGGCGGCGAACAGCGGCCACTGCAATGCGTACCCGTAACTGCGGCCGCTGCCTTGCAGCGCGTGGTGCCACTGCCACCAGCCCAAACGTAGGCATGTCGCAGCGGCCACACCGATAATCAGGTGGCCGAGCAGCCACGGCGGTCTGAGCCAAGCCGACATGCCGCCACAATAACTCCCCAAGCGGATGGTTCTCTACCTGAGTGACCAATCACGGCATACTGTGACGGAGTGAAGGCTTTCCCCGTTGCCCTCGACTCAGGCGAGACCGCGAGCCTGAGGCTGGATGGTACGACGGTCTTTATCACGTCGGCCGCGTTGCGGTGGCGGCGTCTGCTGCGCTGGTCTGCGGGGTCGGTGCTGGTCTGCATGGTTCTTGGGGCGGTCTCCAACGGCGTCACCCACGCCGTGAACGAACGAGCTGGGCAGTGGCTGATCGGCGCCGCCGTGACTGTCGTCGTTGCCGGCGCCGTTGGCGCTACGGCCGCAGCAGTTCAAATCTGGCACGCCGAGCGTCGACCCGCCGAGAGCCTAAGTGCCGCCGATGTGACCTTCGCGCGCAGTGACGCGATCCACGGTCGAGTCACCGTGACCGTCGAATGCGTTGACGGGGCCACCCGCCAATTCAGAGCGAGCGGCGCGGCAGGCCTCCGTACCGCGCAAATGTTCGCGCGGATGCTCTCCGCCGCGGCCTCGACCGACCAGACCTCCGCCCCGATCCCGTAGCGCCTGCCTGCCTATGGACGCGTGACTTCACGGTAGTGGCAAGTCGCTGGTGCGGTGCTGTGGTCGAGGGGTGCGGCGGCGTGCGGTGGCGGGTTGCGCGGCGGCGGTGATGATCGCGGGTGAAGTCGGCGGCAGAGAAGCGCAGGTGCTTGCCGAGCAAGGTGCGCGGAATTTGGCGGCGGGCGGCGTAGCGGCGTAGCCAGGACTCCGGGACTCGTAGCAGCGCTGCGGCTTCGGCCGGTTGTCGGCTCCGCCTGAAAACTGGATCTGGATCTGGCCCACTTTCCGTGATCGGGACTGACCCGGATCAGTGCGCCGGATCCACTGTGTAGGGTGCGTCGTGCGATCGGCTGATCTTGTTGCGGTCCTGCCTCATCTGGCACCTGTCGTGGTTGAGCGAGTGGACCGGCAGTCGGCTGGCCTGCGGATATGGGCGCGGGCGCGAGCCCGCCGTGCGGCGTGTACCGGTTGTGGACGCCGGGCCCGGCGGGTTCATAGCCGCTACGAACGTCGACTCAGCGATGCCGCGGTGGCTGGCCAGCCGGTGGAGATCCGGTTACGGGTCCGCCGGTTCTTCTGCGACACGGTGCGCTGCCCGGTCCGCACGTTCGCCGAGCAGGTCACCGGGTTGACCTCCAGATATGGACGGCGTAGTCCGCTGCTTCGCCAGACGCTGGAGAAGATCGGGGTGGCTCTTGCCGGTCGCGCGGGTGCCCGGCTGGCCGACCGCCTCGGCCTGGTGACCAGCCGCAGCAGCGTCCTGCGGCTGGTCCGCGCCCTGCCCGACCCGCCGGTCCGGACGCTCACCGCGGTGGGCGTGGATGACTTCGCCCTGCGCCGAGGCCACCGCTATGCGACGGTGCTGGTCGACGTCGACACCCGCCGGCCGGTCGACCTGCTACCCGATCGGGAAGCGGCCACCCTCGCCACGTGGCTGGGGCAGCATCCGACCGTGCAGGTCATCTGCCGAGATCGCGCCAACGCCTACGCCGAGGGAGCCCGCACGGGTGCGCCCCAGGCCATCCAGGTGGCCGACCGGTGGCATCTGTGGCACAACCTCGCCGAACACGTCGAGAAGACCGTCGCCCGCCACCACCGCTGCCTCACCATCGCACCGCCGCAGCCCGCACCGACGGCCACGGCGGACCTGACCCAGGTTGCCGTCGATGCCACTGCCCAACGGGCAGAGCAGGGACTGTTGGTGCCTCGGACCCGGCGCCGTTACGAACAGGTTCAGGCGCTCTGGGCTGAGGGCCACAGCATCCGGGAGATCACCCGGCGACTCGACCTGGCCCGCGGAACCGTGCGCCGCTTCGCCCGCGCCGGCAGCATCGATGAGCTCCTGGCCAAACCTCGCGCCGGTCGGCCCAGCATCCTCGATGACCACCTCGACTACCTGCATCAACGCCTCAACGATGGCATCACCAACGCCACTGAACTGTTCGCCGAGATCCGCGTCCGTGGCTACAGCGGCAGTGCCACCACCCTGCGTACCTACCTGCAACCCCTGCGAGCCGCCGCCACGCCACCACCAGCCCCGGCCCCGGCCGCCGAAGGTCCGCCGGATCACCGCCTGGCTGCTGCGTCACCCCGACACGCTGCACCCCGAGGACCACACGGGCCTCGCCACGATCCGGGCTGCCTGCCCGCATCTGAACGCTCTGGCCGACCACGTCAACGCGTTCGCGGAGATACTCACCCGCCGGCGCGGGCACCGCCTCAACGCCTGGATCACTGCCGTGACCGCAGACGACCAACCCGACCTGCACTCATTCATCGCCGGCCTACGCCGTGACTACGACGCCGTCCTCAACGGTCTGACCCTTCCCCACAGCTCCGGCATCGTCGAGGGCCACGCCAACCGCATCAAGATGATCAAACGACAGATGTATGGCCGCGCCAACCTCGACCTGCTCCGCAAGCGAGTCCTGCTGGCCTGACCGGGTCAGTCCCGATCACGGAAAGTGGGCCAGATCCTGAAAACTGACCACGTGGTTCCGGCTGAATCGGGACCATCTCCTGAAGCATCGGGAGGTGCTGAGCGTGGAGGACTGGGCGGAGATCCGGCGGCTGCGGCGGTCGGAGGGCATGGCGATCCAGGCCATCGCACGGCGGTTGAGGATGTCTCGCAACACCGTGAAGAAGGCCCTGGCCAGTGACGAGCCGCCGCGGTATCGGCGGGCGACGAAGGGTTCGATCGTGGACGGGGTCGAGCCGCAGATCAGGGCGTTGTTGGCGGAGTTCCCGGACATGCCCTCGACGGTGATCATGGAACGGGTCGGCTGGACTCGGGGCAAGACGGTGTTCTGCGATCGGGTGCAGCAGCTGCGGCCGTTGTTCCGCCGCCCGGACCCGGCCCAGCGAACGGAGTATCTGCCGGGTGAGCTGGCGCAGTGTGATCTGTGGTTCCCGCCGGCGGACGTGTCGTTGGGCTTCGGGCAGGTCGGCAGGCCTCCGGTGTTGGTGATGGTGTCGGGGTATTCGCGGTGGCTGTCGGCGGTGATGATCCCGTCCCGGCAGTCGGCGGACCTGCTGGGCGGGCACTGGACGCTGATCTCCGGGTGGGACCGGACGCCCAAGGCGTTGGTGTGGGACAACGAGTCCGCTGTCGGGCAGTGGCGGGCCGGCAGGCCGCAGTTGACGGAGGCGATGAACGCCTTCCGCGGCACCCTCGGCATCAAGGTGATCCAGTGCCGGCCGGCGGACCCGGAGGCCAAGGGCCTGGTCGAGCGGGCCAACGGCTATCTGGAGACCTCGTTCCTGCCCGGCCGCCGGTTCGCCTCGCCGCAGGACTTCAATGCCCAACTCACCGAGTGGTTGGTGCGGGCGAACAACCGCCAGCACCGAATGTTGGGCTGCCGACCCGTGGACCGGTGGGACGCCGACCGGGCCGCGATGCTGTCGCTGCCGCCGGTCGCGCCGGTGGTTGGCTGGCGACAAACCACACGGTTGCCTCGGATCTTGCGTAGGTCGTAAGCGGCTTGCCGGACGGTGTAGTCGCTGTTGCCGGTCATGGTGTGCACCTTGGCGTCTAGGCTAGGGCTTGAGCGATTCGCCGGGAGTCAGGTAGCGGTAGCGGTCGCCGGCCTTTTCGCCGAGCCAACCGTTGACGCTGGCGAGACCGCGTTCGTTGAGTTGGGCGTCGTGGATGGCGATCGCCCGTCGCGGGTCGACCGCCTTGACGAAGTCGATCGCCTCGACCAGCTTCAGCCATGAGCCCTGCGCCGGCACCAGGAGCGTCTCGACCGGCTGCTCCGGGACGTGCAGTGAGTCGCCCGGGTGATAGAGCGCGTCCTCGACGAGGTAGCCCAGGTTGGCGCAGTCCGGCTGTCCGCCGTAGATGAACGCGTGCCGGCCGCCCACCGCTCGTACCCGGAACCCGGCCGGGGTGAACTCCTCGCCCGCAGACACTCCGGTCACCGCGAGCCGCGGGAGGTCCGCCTCGGCCGGTGCGTAGACCGGCACGCCGAGCCCGGCCAGCCGTAATACGTCGGCGTGGTCGGCGTGTTCATGCGTCACCAGCACCGCGTCGGCGCCGGCCAGGGCGGCCGGTTCGCTCCAGATGCCGGGGTCGATGACGAGCACCCGCCCGTCGTGTTCGAGTCGCACGCAGGCATGGGTGTACTTGGTGATCCGCATGCTGTATTAAGGTCCGCCGGCCGGCCGGGCCCCAGCGACTTCACCCCGGTGCCCGGATGGTCCGTTTCCGAGCGTTCCCGACCAGGCCGATCAGGGCGATCGCGGCCAGCACGATAACGAAGATGGTGAACTCGTTCGCGGTGCGGCGCAGGCCGCCCCCGTGCACCACCAGGAAGCCGGCGATGACGGCGGGCAGGCCGAGGGCCACATAGCAGATGATGTAGATCAGGGAGAGCACGCTCGCCCGTTCGTGCGCCTCGACCAGCGGCATCACCGTCTTGAGACCGCCCTGGAAGGTGCCGCCGAAGCCGATGCCGGCGAGCACGACGCCGACGAAGAAGACCGCGATGGAGTTGGCGTCGATCGCGACCATCGTAATGACCATGCCAAGGATGAGAGTGGCGATTCCGGTGAGCATCGAGGTCCGCGCGGTTGCGTTGCGCAGCACGAAGACGGCGGCGGACGAGACGCCGGTGAAGACGAAGATCGCCACCCCGCCGATCGCGATCGAGGTGGGGCCGAGTAAGCGGACGAGCGCCGGACCGAGGGCGCCGAAGAAGCTCAGCAGCGACCACCCGGCGACGAACACCGGAGCGGCCACCAGCATCGGCCCGCGTACGGTGCGGGGCAGGCTGATTTCCGGCAACAGGCTCCGTACCGCGCCGGGCTTGGCGGTGACCGTCTCGGGCATCAGCACCACCCCGACGGCCTGGATCAGCAGGACCACCAGCAGGACGATGTAGATCAGTCGGGTCGGTGCGGGCAGGAACTGGACGAGAAGCGCCGAGAGGAGGGCGCCGAGGCCGCCCCCGATACCCGGGGCGATCGAGTTGGCGAGCGTGCCCCGGGCGCGGTTGACGTCCAGCATGGCCGCCCCGATCGCGCCGATGGCGAGGCCGACCGCGAGCCCTTGCACGATACGGGCCGCCAGCAGCGTGGGTACACCGTTGGCGAGGATGAAGATGATCAGCGAGATCATCTGGATCGCGATCGCGACGATCAGGACCGGCCGCCGCCCGACATGGTCGGAGAGCTTGCCGGCGGTCAGCAGCGAGCCGAGTACCGCGACGGCGTAGACGCCGAACACGACGGTGGTGACGATCGGGGAGAAATGCCAGGCCGCCTGGTAGGTCGAGTAGAGGGGGGTCGGGGCGAACGAGGAGGCGAGGAACGACACGAGGATCGAGGCGAGCAGGAACAGGGTGAGGTTCGGCCCGAGATGGCCCCGCCGGAGGGTGCTGCCGCTGCTCATCTCAATTGCTCCTCGCGGTCAACGTCGGCTGCGTCACGGTGAAGTCCCGTTCCTCGGGCGCCAAGTACCCGGTACCGCCGCTGACATGCGGATGGCGAGGCTAGTACGGCAGCCGCCGTTCGGGATCCTGGTCCAGGCCGCTGAATGCAGAGCGGCCACCGCGTGATCGTCTGTATGTTGTGGACAAACAGTCGGATCTTGCGGTGGCCGCGGGTCACAGCGTAGACGCTGCCGGATGGCAGCGTGTTCTGGACGGGGTGCTCGGCTGTTTCGCGGGCCGTTTCGGTCGGGTGGAACCGCGTCGGGCTGCCGCCGGGTTCGTGACCGGGCTGCTGGCCGAGTTGGAGATCAAGACATGCTGGCAGCTTGCTGAGCAGGCCGGACATGCCCGGCCGGACGCGATGCAGCGGTTGCTGTATCGGGCGGTTTGGGACGCCGAGGCTGTTCGTGACGACGTGCGGGACCTGATCGTCGGACGGCTCGGTGATCCGGAGGCGGTGCTGGTCCCGGACGAGACCGGTGACCTGAAGAAGGGCATCCACACGGTCGGGGTGCAACGTCAATACACCGGAACAGCAGGTCGGATCGAGAACGCCCAGGTCGCAGTGTTCATGACCTACGCCGGCCGGCACGGGCACACCCTGATCGACCGCCGCCTCTACCTGCCGGTGTCATGGACCGATGACCCCGACCGGATGGAGGCCGCGGGCGTGCCTGATGACATCGGGTTCGCGAAGCGCTGGGAGTTGGCTGCGGACATGATCACCGCAGCGCTGGACGCCGCGGTGCCCGCCCGGTGGGTCGCGGCGGACGAGGCCTACGGCAACAGCGGCAGCTTCCGATCCCGGTTACGCGACCTCAATTTGGGCTACGTCCTGGCCGTCTCGTGCGATCACCTGGTTCCGCTCGACGGCGGCAAAGCCCGCTGCCGCGCCGACCAGATCGCCGCCGGGCTACCCGCAACCGCCTGGCAACGCCGCTCAGCCGGCACCGGATCGAAAGGCCCTCGCCTCTACGACTGGGCCTGGCTCGATGAGGTCACCACCGACACCGACCCGGGCGACCACGGCAGGCACAGCCTGCTGATCCGCAAGAACTACACCACCGGTGAGCTGGCCTTCTACCGCTGCTGGAGTCCGCAACCAGTCAGCCTCGCCACGCTCGTGCGCGTCGCCGGGATCCGCTGGACCGTCGAGGAAGGCTTCCAAGCAGCGAAAAGTCAGGTCGGTCTTGACCAGCACCAAGTGCGGCACTGGAACTCCTGGCACCGCTTCACGACCCTCGCCCTGGCCGCTCTCGCAGTCCTGACGATCTGCGCCGCAGACAGCCACGACCGCGACGACGACCCGTCCCGACACACCATGATCGAGCTGACAGTCAACGAGATCCGCCGCCTGATCAACACCATCATCATCGAACCGGCCCGCCACCTGACCCATCGTTTGCACTGGTCAGGATGGCGACGCCAGCACCAACTCCGCGCCCGCAGAGGCCATCACACCCGACGCCTCAACCTCGAACTCCAGCCATGATCCCGAACGGCGGCTGGAGGCGGCCGACTTTGAGGTCTTTGGTGTTGTGGGCGGTGGCCTCGAATCGCAGCACGTGTTCGCCTTTGGTGTACGCCTTGACCGCCAGCCGCCCGAAGGAGACCTTGAACCAGGTCAGGTCGTAGCGAGGTGTCTCGATCACGGCTTCGATGCTGGACGCGCCGGCTCGGTCCCGTGGGGCGGTTCTTGGCGCCGAGATTGGTGCGTACCGCGGGCACGTCCAGGCGGGAGCGGTTGCGGTCGACCACCCGGTCGAACAGGTGCTGCATCCGCGCGCCGGAGCGGAACAGCAGATTACGGCTGTACTCCACCTGGTAGATCGAGTAGGCGTAGCTGAAGCTGGATCGGCGTTGTTCGTCGGCGTCAAGAGCGAAGCACAGGCACGCGGTGTAGATCCACCGGTCGCAGACCTGGCCCAGGCGCCCTACAGCCGGCGTTGAGCACGATCCGGTCCACACAGTCGTAGGAACCCGTTACCAGCTCCGCGTACCGCGCACTGAACTCATCGATCACTCTCACACCGTACGGACCGCCCGGCCGGCACCGCACCTACCCGCCAGGCGAAGCTGCCCCGAAGGGGCCACTGATGTTGGGCGAAGTCCCAAGATCAGCATAGGTTTCTGGCTTGTCGAAGGTCAGGCACCGAAGATCGGAACACGGCGTGCGTTTGACCAGGGTATTTCATCGGCAGGTGGGGTTCGATCGGGCGGTCGTCGAGGACGTGTGCCTCGATGAGGACGCCGACGGTGAGGTCCTCGTCGCGGCCGGCCACGTAAGGGCGCCATGCGCCGGTGCGGGCGCTGCTCGGATGAGGGGCAACAGCGCTCTGGGCGCGGTCGGCGTCAGCGTGATCAGTCGGCGGAGGGCGGGACGCGGAACGAAGCGGGATTGACGGGACGGCTCTGCTTCGGCAGGCCGGCGACGACGAGGAGGTACGACTCGGTCACGAGATTGTCGACAAGCGCGGGCTCGACGTCCGCACCCGCCCGCACCGTGATCCAGTGCTTCTTGTTCATGTGGTAGCCGGGCGAGATGCTCGCGTGAGCTGCGCGGAGCGCCTCCGCGTCGGATGGATCCGCTTTCAGGATCACGACGGGCTCGCCGGGCATGGACGTCTGCAGCATGAACACCTTGCCGCCGACTTTCCATACCTCCCAGTCGCCGGTGAACTGGTGTGTGTGCTCGGAGCCGGGAAGCTCGGCGGCGCGGGCCGCGGCTCGATCCTGCACTGCCTTATCAATCTGCATCTTGACCTCCTCGAAGTCCTTAGGGGGTCGATTGCCGGGCGTCCGTCGAGGAGGTGCGGACGCCGGGCAACCGAGTCGAAGTGAACGGGGCCGGCACCGCGGTCCGATGTCCGCCCCGTCCGTCACATGTGCGTGAAGATCTTCTCCGCGTCGAACCGCGAGACCGGCTGGCGGGAGACCCGAGCCTCGTCGGGGTAGCCGAGCACCAGAAGCAGCGTGGTCGTGTAGTCGGTGTCGGTTAGGTCGAAGGCCGCGTCCACGGTCGTGCGGTCGAAGCCCTCCATCGGCGTCGCGTCCACCCCGAGGGATGCGGCGGCCATCATCGTGGCGCCGACGACGAGGTAGGTGTTCTTCTCAAGCCAGTGGAGCACGTCCCCGCCATAGTTCTCCGTCTGGATCTCCACGAAGTTGGAGGCGCCCGCCTCCCATCCCTTCTGGATCTCCGGGTCGGCGAAGCGCCCGTCGGCGCGCTCCTTCTCGAAGATCTCCTGCAGGTGCGTGTCGGGGATGTCCTTGCGCGTCGTGAAGACGATGGCGTGCGACGCGTTGCGCACCTTCTCCGCGTTGTCCGCGAAGCGGCCGACCAGTGCGTCCGCGAGCTTGTCCTTGCCATCCTGCGTCTCCAGCACGTGGAAACGGTTCGGCTGGATGTTGATCGTCGTCGGCGAGGTGTGCAGGTAACGCAGCAGCTGCTGGAACGTCTCCTCCGGGATCCTCTTGCTCGGGTCGAAGTAGCGGGTGAGGTGCTTCGTGATCAGCTTGTCGAGATTCAACATCGTGCTTTCTGTCGTTTGAACGGCGGGTGGAGAGGAAAGTCAGGCCGACTGGTGGTCGGCGCCGGGGACGTCGACGACGGTGTCGCTGACGTTGTTGAGGTAGTTCGTGAGCAGGGTGACGACCACGATCGTGACGATCGCCTGGATCTCCGGGTCGATATACCCGACCTCGCGGATCGCTGCGAGGTCCTCGTCGCTGACCTGGCCACGCGTCTCGATCACGTGCTGCGCGAACTTCGCGACGGCGGCGCGCTTCGGGTCGCTGGACGTGCCCGTGCGGGCGAGCTCAATCTCCTCCGCCGACATACCGCCGAGGTTCGACGAGATGAAACCGTGGAGTGCCTGGCAGTAGTGGCAGCCGTTCGACTGAGAGACCGCGAGGGCGATCGTGTGGCGCGTCTTCGCGTCCAGGAGCTTCGCGATGCTGCCCTGCAGGCCCATCACGATCTCGAGCACGGTCGGGTTCGCGGCGAGCGTGGTGAACATGCTGGGCGCGAAGCCGAACTGCTTCGCGATGGCGTCGAGGGCGCCCTGCGTCTTCGCGTCCATGTCGGCGCGCGCGGGAGCGGTCAGGCGAGACATGGTGATGAACCTCCGGGTGACTTTACTGGACGATTTCGTCCACTCGCTTGAGTGAACACCATCAAAAATGGGCTCGCAAGCCCAGTTTGTGTTATGTTGATTACATGCAGGTGAACAACGGGGCGGATGCAGCCCAGAAGCTCACTCCCAAGGGCCAGGCCACGCGCGAGCGGATACTGGAGCATGCGGCGGCGTTGATCTACGGCAAAGGGGTCCACGCAACCAACAACGAGCTCGTCCGCCGCGCTGCAGGCGTGAGTGGATCGCAGCTGAGTCACTACTTCCCCACCAAGGAGAGCCTCGTCCTGGCGGTCATCGACTGGCAGGCCGACAGCGTCCTCGGCTTCCATCGCAGCGAACGGTTTGCCAGCTTCGACACCGTCGAGGCCTTCCAGGACTGGACGGACTTCTACGTCCTCTCGGGGCGTCCGTTCGAGGCCGGCTGCAGCCTCGGCTCGCTCGCGAGCGAGATCGTCAAGACCGATCTCGACGTGCAGGACCGGCTCGCGGAGGTGTTCGCGCAGTGGCGCGAGATCTTCCGCGTCGGGCTCGATCGCATGCGGCAACTCGGCCGCATCGACGCGTCCGCCGACCCCGCGCGGCTCGCCGACATGTTCCTCGCGGCGTATCAAGGTGGCATGCTCCTCGCTCAGGTCGCCCGGGACATCGGCCCCCTTCAGGACGCGCTCTCTGCGGCGGTTGACCATCTGCGGACGTTCGTGACGTCTGACGACCAGCACATGGGCTGACCCGGCGCATCCGAGCCTCGGGTGTCGGAGCGCGGAAGGAGGTCTGGCGAGCTGGTAAGACGACCACGTCGGGCGACGCGAAAGGGCGTCCGCTCTGTTAGCAGAATCGGACGGCTCGCCGACATCCAGCCTCACGAATTCATGGGCTCGATGGCGTGACGGCTGATTTGCCGGCCCTGACGTAAAGGAGGTGCCGTCCTACCTGGAATGATCTGGATTGCCTAGATCGAGAATCTTCCAGAAGGGCGGCACCTGCCAGGTGAAGCGTACGACATCGACCAGGTTGCGTATGAAGGCTGCGCGTGCCAAACGATTGCGGCGTAAGCGACGCATCGAACAACGCGTCAACGCCTGGGCCCGCGGACTGACGCTGACCACCGGGGCGTCAGGGCTGATCGGTGCGGTCGGCGCCCCGTTGCTGCGGCTGCTGGCCGAACAGTCCGGGCTGCGCTAAGCCAGCCCGGCCACCCTGCGCCGAGTGCTACTCAACGCGCCAGCCCGCCTCGTGCGCCGCGCCCGTAAACGGCTGACCCGCCTCGACGACACCCACCCGCACCAGACCGACCTCATCCTCGCCTGGAACAAGATCCACGCATGGTCACCCCGCCGTAACGGCAATCCCACCCGCCCCGACCAGACGAGAGGCCCCGCCCACCCGGCCCGCGAAGGGGATACCAGGGCCGAACCCGGCCACCAGCCGGGCTGTCACCACGCCCGAACACCGAAACCACCACGAACCAAGCGGCAACCATCGATATCTCACCGGCACTCCAAGATCGTGAAAGATCTGGGCCGTCGAGGACCTGTGGTCAACGATGAAGTCCAGCCCGGGCAACATCGCCGTCGACAGCGTGGACCATCTCGCCGCGATCATCCGCAACCGACTCAAGCGTATCCAGTACCGACCCGACCTGATCCCCGGCTTCCTCGCCCAGACCGGACTCAGCCTGGAACCGGAACCACCGTCACCGAAACAGACCCCAGACTTTCAACCGATCCACGAACGGTGGTGCGGGGCTGTCTCCCTAACGGTGTTTCCGGCGATCTTGGTTAATAGGTTTCAGCGGCTGGGATGAACCGCCCCGGGTTCTGTGAGGTGATCTCAGCAAGGTTCGGCGGCCGAGTGGGGATGACACGGGCGTAACGTCCATACCGGACGGTGTTGGATATGGACGTGGAGCCATCGA
>NZ_JBEXHU010000039.1:0-32327 GCF_040608175.1 Micromonospora sp. NPDC005206 | reverse complement strand
TGGCTCAACGGCGAACCACTGTTCTACGACGAGACCGGCTACGCCGGCCTGTCCGACATGGCCCGCTGGTACATCGGCGGCCTGCTACACCACGCGCCGTCGCTGCTCGCCTTCACCAACCCGACGGTCAACTCGTACCGCCGCCTGGTGCCGGGCTTCGAAGCGCCGGTCAACCTGGTCTACTCCCAGCGCAACCGCTCCGCCTGCACCCGCATCCCGGTGACCGGCAGCAACCCGAAGGCCAAGCGCGTTGAGTTCCGCGTCCCGGACCCGTCGGCCAACGTCTACCTGGCCTTCTCCGCGATGATGATGGCCGGCCTGGACGGCATCAAGAGCAAAATCGAGCCGCCCACGCCGATCGACAAGGACCTCTACGACCTCCCGCCCGAGGAGTGGGGCGACGTCAAGCAGGTGCCGGGCTCACTGCCGGCCGTGCTCGACTCCCTGGAGGCCGACCACGACTACCTGCTCGACGGCGGCGTCTTCACCCCCGACCTGATCTCCACCTGGGTGGAGTGGAAGCGGGCCAACGAGGTCGACCCGGTGCGCCTGCGCCCGACCCCGCACGAGTTCGCCATGTACTACGACTGCTGAGCTGCGTACGACTGCTGAGCATTCGCTCGATCACCGGCTGGGTCGGCTCCGCGATCGCGGAGCCGACCCAGCCGCTTTATAACGCCCCCCGATATACCTTCGTCTCCGATATATTGAGGCGGTGGAAACACCGCTGCGCGAACCCACCTTCCTGATCCTCACCGCGCTCGCCGCCGAGCCAATGCACGGCTACGGGCTGATCGGTGAGGTCGCCACCCTCTCCGACAACCGCGTGTCCCTCCGCCCCGGGACGCTCTACGGGGCGCTCGACCGGCTGGTCGACGCCGGCCTCGTCGAGGTCGACCGGGAAGAGGTGGTGGACGGCCGGCTGCGCCGCTACTACCGGCTCTCCCCCGCTGGCGACGCCACGCTGAGCGCCGAGACCGAGCGGCTGCGCCGCAACGTCGAAGCCGCCACCGCGCGGCTGTCCAAGCGGACTCGCGCCGCCCACCCGATCACCCCGCGCACGGCCGGAGGGCTGGCATGAACGACCTGGAACGCCGTTACCTCCGGCTGCTGCGCATTTACCCCGCCGACTACCGGCGCGCCCGCGGCGCCGAAATCGTCGGCACCTACCTGGACCTGGCCGCACCCGGTCGGCGTTGGCCCTCGCCCGCGGACGCCGCGGACGTCCTGCGCGGCGGGCTCCGCCAGCGGGTGCGCGCTGCCGGCGCGGCCGACCTGGTGCCAGGCGTACGCCTCGCGGCTGTCCTGGCCCTCCTCGCCGCCACCTCGCTCGCCGGGGTCTGGGCGGTGCTGGAGCTACGCCCCGCTCCGCCCGGCTTCGGCGAGCCAGCCGCCGGGCCGTTCGTCTCGCTCGGCATCATGGCGTGGACCGCCTGGCTGCTCGCCGCGGTGGTGCATGCCCTGACGCCCGGTCGGTGGACCCGGCGCGCCATCACGCTCGCGGTGCTCCTCACGGTCGCACTCGTCCCCGCCGCCGCACTCACCGGCCTGCCGCGCCCGCCGCTGTTCGTGCTGCTACCGCAGGTCGCGTTGGGCCTGGTCGCGCTCGGCGCATCCGACGGGCTGCCGGCGCCGCTGCGGGCGGTGCCGCTGGTCGCCGCTGGCGCCGCCAGCCTCGCGGGGACGAATCTGTTGCCCCCGGACGTGTTCGCCTCGAGCTACTACACCTGGACCGTGGTCCCGGTTCTGCCGAGCGCCGCCGTGGCGGTGCTCGCCGTGGTGGTGCTGCTCGGCGCGGGGCTGGTGCTGCGCCGCGACCACCGGGGCGGCTGGGCCGGCCTGATCCTGCTCACACCGGTGGGCCTGCTGGCCCTGCAGCCGCTGGCGGGGGCGGCGGACGGCCTGCCGAGCAGGCTCGTCCCGAGCTGGGCGGCGCTCGCCGCGACGGCTGTCCTGGTCGCGTTGGTCGGCCCCGCCCTGCTGCCGCTGGCGCTCGCCCTGCGCGCCCGACTGGCCCGACCCCGCGCCTCCTGCCCTGCCTGCGGCGCCCGCCGCTAACCTCATGATCAGCGCGGTCGGGGATGCTGGCGCAGGGCGCGCAGGAGCACAGTCAGGAGTAGGGCGGTCATCGCCACGGCGCCGGGGGCCTTGGTGAAGCGGGCCAGGTTGGTGCCGTCGGGTAGTGCGAGGAAGGCCGCCACGGCCGCCGGCAGCACGAACCACGTCGTCCGCATGGCGGTGAGGGCGAGCAGCGCCAGCGGCCAGGTCGCGTACCAGGGGTGGAAGACCGGGGACAGGACGACGGTGGCGACCAGCGCCAGCGCCGCGCCGTGCAGCGCCACCCGGGGGCGGGTCGCGTCGATCCGGGCCACCCGGACGTCGTTCGACGCGCGCAGCGTCCGCCAGGCCCGCCACCAGAGCACCACCAGCACTCCGGCGAGCAGCAGCAGCGCGACCGCCCGGACCACCGGCACCGCCGCCGGGCCCCCGCCGACCAGCGCGCCCGCGTAGTCGACGACGAAACCGACCGCAGTGGGCGGCGACGTCCACTGCTCGGAGTCCCCGCTGTGGGTCAACCCGCCCACCCAGCCGAACCCGAGGCCGGACAGCGCCGAGGTGACCAGCAGCGCGGCGAGCAGCCCGCCGGCCAGCCACCCGCCGTCGCGCAGCAGCGCCCGCACGGTGTACCGGCCGTGCACCGCGGCCAGCGCGGCGAACGGCACCACCACCACGGCACTCGCCTTCACCGTCACCGCCAGCCCGAGCAGCGCCCCGGCGAGCAGCAGCGCCGCAGGTCGGCCCGGCCGGCGGATCACCACCAGCAGCCCGCACAGCAGCAGGCCCAGCATCACCGCGTCGTTGTGCGCGCCGGCCACCAGGTGCACCCCGACCAGCGGGCTGGCCAGCGCCAGCCAGGCGGCCCGTCGGGTCGGCACCCCGGCCGCGCGGGCCAGCGCGGGCAGACAGAACGCGGCCAGCAGCAGGCCCGCCACCGCGATCACCCGCAGCAGCACGATCGCCCCGGTGAGCCCGCCGCCGAGGCCGACCGCGAGCGCCGCGAGCAACACGAAGACCGGCCCGTACGGGGCGGGGGTGTCCCGCCAGATCGACGCCACGGTGTCCAGCCACGGGCAGCCCGCCGCCGCCACCGGAGTGGCGTACGGGTCGAGGCCGTGCGCGTACGTCCAGCCCTGGCAGGCGTACGAGTACACGTCCCGGCTGCCCAACGGCGGCGCGAGCAGCAGCGGCAACGCCCACAGGCCGGCGGTGACGTACGCCCACCGCGTCGACGGCGCGCCCTCGCGCAGCGACCACCACGCCCCGACCAGCAGTGCGGTGCCGCCCAGCCAGCAGATCAGCGTCGCCGGGCCGCCCGGGGAGCGCCAGATCGACACCGGCGTCGCGCCCAGCGGGGCGTCGGCCAGCGCCCCGCCGAGGTACCCGGCAACGGCGAGCAGGGCCGCGCCGGCCAGGCCGCCGTACCGGGCGGCACGCGCCGTCAGCGGACCGGGAGCGGCGGATGGTGGTGGGGCGCCGGGAGCGGTCACCGGCGCACCTTCCCTCAGTCGGCGGCGACCGGCTGGCGGGCCGCCCGAGCCGACCGTACCAACCGGATGACCACCACGATCACCAACAGCGTCATCAGCGGCGCCCCGACCGACTTGGTGTACCGGGGCAGGCCGGTGCCATCGGGCAGCACCAGGAACGACGCGACCAGGGCCACCACGGTGAACCACCGGGTCCGCCGGGCGGTGGCCGCCAGCACGAACAACGGCCAGGTCCAGTACCAGGGATGCACCACGGGAGAGAGCGCGACCGTGAGGGCGAGCGCGAGGCCGGCGTAGAACAGCGGATCGCGGGTGCGAGCCCGCCACCAGAGCCAGACCAGGAGTACGGCCAGGAGCACGACGGCGATCCCGCGCGTCACCGGCAGCGCGTCAACGTGCCCGCCGAACAGCGCCGCGACAATGCCGACCGTCTGTCCGACCGCTGTCGGCGGGGATGTCCACGCGACGGCGGCGCCTCCCTGGGACAACCCGCCGACCCAGCCGAAGTCCAGCCCACCGGCGGCGGTCACGCCCACAACGGTGGCGACCGCGCCGCCGACCACCCAGCCGCCGTCGCGGATCAGAGTCCGGATCCGGAACGGCCCGGCGGTGGCCGCCAGCGCGGCGAACGGCACCACCACCACGGCGGTGACCTTGATCGCCACCGCGACACCGAGCAGCACCCCGCCAACCAGCAGCAGCCCACGCCGTCCCGGCCGGGACGCCACCACGGCCAGCCCACCGACCAGCGCGGCGAGCATCAGCACGTCGTTGTGTGGGCCACCGATCAGGTGCGCGGCGACCAGCGGGCAGCCCAGCGCCAGCCACACCGCCCGCTTGGCCGGCACGCCGGCTCGACGAGCCAGCGCCGGCAGTGCCGACGCGCTCAACACCACCCCGACCAGCGACAACGCCCGGAACAGCACGATGCTGGCGGTCAGCGAACCGGCGACCTTGACCACCGCACCCGCGATGAGCACGAACAGCGGACCGTACGGCGCCGGGGTGTCCCGCCAGATGTAGGAGACCGTGTCCAGCCAGGGACAGGGCAGGGCGGAGACACCCTGCTCGTACGGGCTGATGCCGCCGACGAAGCTGGCGCCCTGGCAGGCGTACGCGTACACGTCCCGGCTGCCGGTGGGCGGCGCGACGAGCAGCGGCAGCAGCCAGAGCGCCACGGTGACCAGGGCCCAGCGGGTCGACGGCCCCCCGTCGCGCAGAGCCCACCAGGCGTATGCCATCAGGCCGATGCCGACCGCCCACGCGGCGAGGATCAGCGGTCCGTTCGGACCCTGCCAGATGCTGACCGGGGTGCTGCGCAGCGGGCCGCCGGGAAACGCGCCCCCGAGGAAGGCGGACAGCGCGAGCAGCGTCGAGCCGGCCAGGCCGGTCCAGCGCGCGAGGTGGTGAGGCACGTCCGACATGCTGCCAGCCCGTCGGCGGGGAGCCGACGGCAGGCACCCGGCCGGAGTGCGTCCCCGGCCGGTCAGCAGTGGTTCGCCGGTGCGAGGCCGCTGGAGATCGAGTAGTCACCGGCGGCGCGAACCCGCACCTCGGTCCACCCGTTCGCGCCGGGCCGCACGCAGCCGTCCGGGCCGGTGAGCGACAGCCAGCGCGACCAGCGGACCCGAACCAGCACGTCGCCCGGCGCGGCGGTCAACCGGACCGAGCCCCGGTCTGCGGCGACGAGCTGGCCCGGGTCCCCGACCAGCGGAGTCGGATCGACCACGGCATACATCCGCCAGGTCGGATCACGCCAGACCTCCCGCAGGTACGGCAGGCCGGTGCGGATCAGCTCGGCCTCGTCGCGGCCCCAGCGGTCCGCGGGAGCGTCCGCGAGCACCACGTAGGTCACCGCCACGTCGCGTAACCAGTGTTCGTAGGTCTCCGCGCTCAGGCCGCCGTCGTAGAACAGCGCATTGCGATCGCTGTCGACCTGGCGTTCCCAACCGCGGGCCAGCGGCACGGTCGGCGGCAGGTACGCGGACTCCCAGTGGTCCCGCAGCGGCACCACCTCGACCCGCCCGACCGGCTGCCGCCGCTCCAGTTCCGCGACGAGCGGCCGGTAGAACGCCGCGGCGCTCTCCGCGGCGCCGGCCCGGACGACGTCGCTCACCATCACCGGGGGCTGCCACCACACGGTCGCGGCGAGCAGCCCGGCCAGCCACGGCCCCGGAAGCGGGGCGTACCCGGCCAGCACGGGCAGGGCGAAGAGCATCGGCAGGCGCAACGCGTTGGAACCGATCGGGCTGGGCACGTAGTAGGCCCCGACCAGGAGCAGCACCGTGAGCACCGCGCCGACGCGCAGCACCCGGCGACGACGGGGCAGCACGACGCCCACCAGCACCGCGAGCGCGACGTTGATCCGCATCGACTCAGCCGAGTAGGGCTGGGTGCCTCCGTTGCCGAAGAACAACGCGATCGGAGCCAGCGTGACCGCGGGTGCCACGGCCAGGACGACGCCCTCCGCCAACGGTCGCTCCGCCCGCCAGCCACCCGGCAGTGGGCGGCCCGGCCCGTCACCGCGGCGCAGGGCGGCCAGCAGCAACGCCCCGCCGGCCAGCCCGGTGAACAGGCCGGCGACCGGGCTCGCGGCCGTCGCCAGGGCGGCGCAGGCGGCGGCGAGCGCCAGCCGTACCGAACGCGGTGGACGCTCCGCGCTGACCGCGCAGAGCGCCAGCAGCCCGAACGTCAGCCCCACGGCGAAGGTGATCCGGCCGCTCGCCAGGTTGCCGACCAGCACCACGGCACCGAGGACGCCGGCCAGCAGCGGCCGGCGAGCCCGATTCCGGTGGAACAGCCAGCCCAGCGCGGCCGCGCCGAGCACGGCGGCCACGGCGCCCAGCGGACGCACGCCCATCAGTGCGCCCAACCGGGCCGTGAACAGGCTGTAGCCGTACTGGTTGACGCCGCCGTACCAGCCGAGGTCGAGGGGCGTGGCACCGTACCGGTCGGCGAACTCGGCACGGGCCACCTGGGCGGCGAGGTCGGTGCCCATCCGCGGCGCGAGCAGGAACACGGCCGCGAGCAACACCGCGACCCCGGCAGCCGGCGCCCAGACCGCGTACGGGGATCGGGCGCGTCCGGTCCGCCGGCCGGCCGGTGTACCGGTCGGCTGGGTCAGCGCGTCAGGCATCGAGGACCCGTTCCGCCGCGGCGCGGGAGCGGCGGCCCGTGCGCAGGTACTCGTCGAGGAACTCCCCCGGGTCGTCCCGGCCGAGCAGCGCGACCACCCCGGCCAACTCGACCCCGTGCCGGGGCAGTTGGTCGCCGGCCCGACCACGGACCAGCATCAACGCGTTACGGACCTGCGCGGCCAGGGACCAGCCGGCCGCCATCTCGGCGGCGTCCGCCGGGTCGATCAGGCCGGCCCGCTCGGCGGCCGCGAGCGCGTCGAGGGTACGCGTGCCGCGCAGCGCGGGGACCGCGCCGGCGTGCCGGAGCTGGACCAGCTGCACCGCCCACTCCACGTCGGCCAGCCCGCCGCGGCCCAGCTTGGTGTGGGTGGCCGGGTCGGCGCCGCGGGGCAGTCGCTCGGTCTCCACACGGGCCTTGATCCGGCGGATCTCGACGACCTGCTCGCGGGTGAGCCCCTCGGCCGGGTAGCGCACCGGGTCGATCAGCGCCTCGAACTCGGCGCCCAGGTCGGCGTCACCGCAGACGAACCGGGCGCGCAGCAGCGCCTGGGCCTCCCACACGCGCGACCAGCGGGCGTAGTACTGGGCGTAGGCGGCGAGGCTGCGCACCAAGGGGCCCTGCCGGCCCTCGGGGCGCAGGTCGGCGTCGACGCCGAGCGGCGGGTCGGGCGCGGGCACGCCGAGCAGCCGGCGCAGCTCCTCGGCGATCGCGTGGGCGGCGGCGCTGGCCGCGCTCTCGTTGCTCCCGGCGGGCGGGTCGTAGACGAAGAGCACGTCGGCGTCGGAGAGGTAGTTCGACTCGTACCCGCCGAGCCGGCCCACGCCGATCACCGCGAACCGCAGTCCGGGCGGTGCCGGCTGGCTGGCCTGGGCGGCTCGCAGCGCGGCGGCCAGGGTGGCGTCGGTGACGTCGGCGAGCGCCGTGCCGACGGCGGTGATGTCGGCCAGCCCGGGGGCCGGCCGGGTTCCGCCGTCCGTACGGGTGGGGGTGGGCGCGAGCGAACCGGCCCGGCAGAGCACGTCGGCGCACGCCACCCGGACCAGCTCCCGGCGGCGCAACGCGCGCACCGCCCGGGTGGCCTCGACCGGGTCGGTGTGCCGGGCCGCCGCCGCGAGAAACCCCTCCCGGAGCACCTCGCGTGGGCGGGGCGCCAGCTCGTTCTCCTCGGCCAGCAGCCGCAGCGCCTCCGGATCCCGCGCGAGCAGGTCGGCGGCGTACCGGGAGAGGGCGAGGACCCGGGCCAGCCGTCGGGCGACCGGGCCACCGTCGCGCAGCAGCCGCAGATACCAGGGGGTGCTGCCCAGCTTGTCGGAGACCTGTCGGTAGTTGAGCAGCCCCCGGTCCGGCTCCGGCGCGTCGGCGAACTCGCTGAGCAGGACCGGCAGCAGGGTCCGCTGGATGGCCGCGGTGCGGCTCACCCCTCCGGTGAGGGCCTGGAGGTGGCGCAGCGCCCCGGCCGGGTCGGCGAAGCCGAGGATCTCCAGCCGGTGCCGGGCCGCCTCCGGGGTGAGCCGCAGCCCGTCGGCCGGCACCCGGGCGACCGACTCCAGCAGCGGTCGGTACAGCAGCTTGGCGTGCAGCCGGCGTACCTCGGCGGCGTGCGTCACCCACTCGGCCCGGAAGGCTTCCACGGCGCTGCGCCCCGGCGTCGCCGTGTAGTCCAGCGCGGCGGCGAGCCAGCGCAGCGCGGCCGGCTCGGTGGGCACGGTGTGGGTGCGCCGCAGGCCCTGCAACTGGAGTCGGTGCTCGATGCCGCGCAGGAAGCGGTAGCCGCGCAGCAGCGCCTCGCCGTCGGCACGACCGACGTAGCCGCCGGCGACGAGCGCGCGTAACGCCGGGATGGTGCCGGGCACCCGCAGCGTCTCGTCGCCACGACCGTGCACGAGCTGCAACAGCTGAACGGCGAACTCGATGTCGCGCAGCCCGCCGGAGCCGCGCTTGATCTCGCGCTCCAGCTCCTTCGGCGGGATGTTGTCGATGATCCGGCGCCGCATCGCTCGGACGTCCTCGACCGCCTCGGGCCGTTCCGCCGCTCGCCACACCAGCGGCGCGAGCTGGTCGATCCACTCCTTCGCCAGCGGCAGGTCACCGGCGGCCGGGCGGGCCTTGAGCAACGCCTGGAACTCCCAGGTGCGCGCCCACCGGCGGTAGTAGGCCAGGTGGCTCGCGAGGGTCCGCACCAGCGGGCCCCGGTTGCCCTCCGGACGCAGCGCCGCGTCCACCGGCCAGGCGACCAGCCCGCAGATGTGGATCAGCCGGGTCGCCACCAGGGTGGCGGCGGAGAGGTCGGCGTCCTCGGCGGCCACGAAGATGACGTCCACGTCGGAGACGTAGTTCAGCTCGTCGCCGCCGCACTTGCCCATCGCCACCACGGCCAGCCGGGGCCGCGCGGTGCCCGCGGGCAGCTCCGCGACCGCGACCTCGTACGCCGCGGCCAGCGTCGCGTCCGCCAGCGCCGAGAGCGCGGCCATGGTCTGCTCCAGGCCGCGCCCGCCGGTCAGGTCGGCCGCCGCGATCCGCAGCAGGGCCAGCCGGTACGCGGACCGCAGCACCGCCACCGGGTTGCCGTCGCCGGCCGGCTCCAGCCGCCCCTCGGCGGTGGGGGCGAGCCCGTCCGGGGCGGTGCGCAGCGCCGCGTAGTGCTCGGGGTGGGCCACCAGATGGTCGCCGAGCGCCGACGAGGCGCCGAGCACCGCGATCAGCCGCCGCCGCAACCCGGAGTCGGCGTGCAGCTCCGCGAGCAGCGGCGACCCGGGGTCGGTCACGCCGGGCGCGGTGCCGCCGTTCGTGCGGCGTTCGGCCTCGACGATGCGGTGCAGCTGGCGAAGCGCCAGGTCCGGGTCGGCGGCCCGGGACAGCGCGGCGAGCAGCTCCACGGCCGGCTCGTCGACCGGCTCCTGCTCCGCCGGCCGCCACAACCGCAGCCCGTCCGGGCCGAGCAGGTCGGCGGCGCGCGCCCCGCCGTCGCCCTCGGCGGTGCCGAAGCCGTACCGGGCGAGCCGGCCCGACGCCCTGGTCGGCCGGCTCATCAGTGCCCGAGCAGCGGCAGGCCACGCCGCACGGTGCTGTCGTCCAGCTCACCGAGGGCCAGCGCGGCGAACCGGGCGGCGAACGGCTGCCAGACCTCCTCCACGTCGACCATCACCGAGGCGCAGGCCGCGACCACCAGCTCCGGGTCGTAGCCCAGGTCGGCGAGGAGCGTCGAGTCGGCGGCCCAGTCGGCGATCATCGCGGTGTCGCACTCGATGTGGAACTGCAGCCCCCAGGCCCGGTCACCGAGCCGGAACGCCTGGTTCGGGTAGCGGGTGGAGGCGGCCAGCAGGGTGGCGCCTCGGGGCAGCTCGGTGATCTCGTCCGAGTGCCACTGGAGCACGTCCGGGATCAGCGGCACGTACCGGAAGAGCGGGTCGTTCTCTGCGGCGTCCCGCCGGCCGACCACGCCGGGGCCGATCTCCGGCCCGGACGGGCTCCGCTCGACCAGCCCGGCGTGCGCGGCGGCGAGCAGCTGCGCCCCCAGGCAGACGGCCAGCGTGGGCACCCGGTGGCGGACCGCCTTGCGCAGCAGCCCCTCCACCGCCGGGAACCAGGGTGCGCCGGGCGAGCCGTCCGGCAGCGGGTACGCCTGCTGCTCGCCGCCGAGCACCACGAGCGCCGCGTACCCCTCCAGGTCGGCGGGGAGCTCGTCGCCGGCGTGCGGGCGGACCACCCACAGCTCCAGCCCAGCCTCGGTCAGCCATTCGCCCAGTCGGCGCAGGTCGTCCGACGGGTCGTTCTCGATCACCAGCGCGGTTGCCACCCGTCGAGGCTAGCCGGTGCGCCGCCGGGCGCCACGCCCCGCCACGGCCCCGCGCTCTCCGCCCCCGCCAACGTGCGCCGACCCGGCGCAGCGGGGTCGATAGGCTCTGCGGTTGTGATCAGCGAGGACCTGACCGTCATCCGCCCGCCCGCGCTGCGCCCGGGCGACACGGTGCTGCTGGTGTCGCCGTCCGGGCCGACCTCGCCGCAGCGGGTGGCCCGTGGGATGGAACTGCTCACCGGCTGGGGCCTGCGGCCGGTGCCGGCGCCGAACGCGTACGCCCGGCAGGGCTACCTGGCGGGCGCGGACGAGCTGCGCGCCGCCGACCTGAACGCCGCGTTCGCCGACCCGCAGGTGCGCGGGGTGATCTGCACCCGTGGCGGATACGGGGCCCAGCGGGTGGTGGACGCCATCGACATGGCCGCGGTCCGCCGCGACCCGAAGGTGGTGGCGGGCTTCTCCGACATCACCGCGCTGCAGTTCGCGCTCTGGCGGGGCGCCCGGCTCGCCGGGGTGCACGGCCCGGGGGCGGCCTGGCGGGATGAACGCACCCCGCTGCGCTCGGCCGAGTCGCTGCACGCCGCGCTGATGACGACCGAACCGGTGACGGTCACCGCGGTGGCCGGCGAGGAGACCTATCCGGTCCGCGTCCCGGGTCGGGCCACCGGCACCCTGCTCGGCGGCAACCTGTGCATGATCGCCGCGTCGATCGGCACGCCGGACCTGCCCGACCTGACCGGGGCGGTGCTGTTGATCGAGGACGTGCAGGAACCTCCGTACAAGGTCGACCGGATGCTCACCCACCTGCGCCGGGCCGGCGCGCTGGACGGGTTGGCCGGGGTGGCGGTCGGCCAGTTCACCGACTGCGCCGACGGCTGGGACACCACGATCGTCGACGTACTCGGCGAACGCCTCGGTGGCCTCGGCGTACCGGTGCTCGGCGGACTGCCGATCGGCCACGGCCCCGGCCAGCTGACCGTCCCCGTCGGCACCCAGGCCACCCTCGACACCACCACGGCCACCCTCACCGTCTCCCCCGCCGTCGCCTGACCCGCTCCCCTCGCCCGCGTCACAAGGTGAGGCGGGCCAGGTGGCCGTTCTCCAAGGCTGCGTAGATGCTGCCGTCGGGGGCGACGGTGAGGCCGTGCGGCTCGGAGTTCGGGGTGGGCAGCTCGTAGGTGTCGACCCGGCCGGTCGGGTCGACGTGGCCGATGCGGTTTCCGGCCCACTCGGTGAACCAGGCGCCCCCGGACGGATCGGCGACGATGCCGTGCGGCCGGGCCGTCCGGTCCGGCAGCGGGTACTCCTCGATCTGACCGTCGGGGCTGATCCGCCCGACCTGACCGGCCCCGATCTCCACGAACCAGAGCGCCCCGTCCACGCCCGCGGTGATACCGACCGGTGCGGCGCGCTCGGTGGGCAACGGGTGCACCCGTACGGCGCCGTCCATGCCGACCCGGGCGATCGCGTTCGCCTGGTTGAGGGTGCACCAGACGGCGTCGTCCGGGCCGGCCGCCACCATCGAGGCGAACGCCCCGGAGACCGGCAACGGCACCTCGGTGACCACCCCGTCGGTGCTCACCCGTCCGACGGTGTCGGAGTTCATCCCGGCGTACCAGAGGGCGCCGTCCGGGCCCGCGGCGATGCCGCACGGGCCGGTGCCCGCCGGCAACGCGACCTCGCGCTGCTCCCCGTCGGTGGTGATCCGGCCGATCCGGTCGTCCCCGGAGCGGGTGAACCAGAGCGCGCCGTCCGGACCGGACGTGACGATCAAGGGCCGGCTGCCCGGATCGCCGGCCGCCCAGCGGCGCACCGAACCATCCACGTCCACCCGGGCGATCGCGCCGGCGTGGACCAGGGTCAGCCATAGGGCCTCGTCGGGGCCGGTGGTGATGCCGTACGGCCCGGCCTGCGGGTCGGTGATCGGGAGTTCCCGGATCGGTGTGGACGTCACGAGAGGCTGCCTTCCGTCGGTGGATCCCGGTCGACCGGGCCCGCACGGCTCGGCCCACCCGGGGCACGGCGAGGAACCACCCTCACCCATCGGGCGTACCGAGGCAACCCGTTTGTCCGACTCGGCGGGCCGGATTGCCAGCTGGCGGACAGCTTCGGCACGGGTTCCACCCAGCCGGGCTGGTCACTGTCGGTGATGACATCGCAGCACCACCGAGAATCTGGAGGAGAGCATGTCCCGCACCATCCGCAAGAAGCACCTGCTGGCCGGTCTGGCCACCGCCGGCGTCCTCGGCGTGGGGATCGCGGCCCCGACGATCGCGTTCGCCGCGGACGCCACGTCGACGCCGAGCGCCAGTAGCACCGCCGACGGCCCGGGCACGAAGGCCGACCGGCAGGGCGAGTTCGCCGAGGCGCTCGCCAAGGAGCTGGGCGTCTCCCCCGACAAGGTGACCGCCGCGCTGGAGAAGGTCCGCGAGCAGCAGCGCGCTGACCGGCCGGAGCGGCCGTCCACCGAGGACCGGCAGGCCGCGCTCAAGGAGCGGCTCGACCAGGCGGTCAAGGACGGCAAGCTCACCCAGGAGCAGGCCGACGCGATCACCAAGGCCGTCGAGGCCGGTGTCTTCCCCGGCCCGGGCGGCCACCGCGGTCCGGGTGGTCACGGCGGGCCGGGCGGACACGGCGGCCCCGGCGGTACGGCCGGCAGGTGACCGTCGGCGGCCCCGCCCGACCGGGCGGGGCCGCCACCGACCAGACCGTCAGCCGGCGGGGGCGGGCGGGGGCGTGAACACGCCGAGGTGGTTGCCGGCCGGGTCGAGCAGATGGGCGAGGGTGAGCCCGCTCGGGGTCGTACGCGCCGCCACCAGCACCTTGCCGCCGGCCGCCTCGGCCCGCTGGCAGGTCTGGGCCACGTCGGCGACCTCGGCGTAGAACACGGCGTAGTTCGGCGACGTCCCGTCGGTCGCCCGGATCGCCCCGCCGATTCCGGTGTCGCCACCGGCGCCGG
This sequence comes from Micromonospora sp. NPDC005206, assembly GCF_040608175.1. NCBI lineage: Bacteria > Bacillati > Actinomycetota > Actinomycetes > Micromonosporales > Micromonosporaceae > Micromonospora > Micromonospora sp. NPDC005206. Next base: position 18,886 of record NZ_JBEXHU010000039.1, on the reverse strand, counting down.
TCACCCGGTAGGACCCGCCGTTGGCCGCGCCCTGCTCCTCGAAGGTCCAACCGAACAACTCGCCGTAGAAGCGCTCCGCCTCCTCCGGCCGATCGGTGCCGATCTCGAACCAGGTGATGGGCGTCGTGGACATCTGCTGCCTCCAGGTTTCCCGTGCCGGCCGTGCGGCCGTCGTCAGGAGCAGTCTCGGGGCCGTCCGCGACACCGTCCTGTCGGTGTTTCCGGATCACCCGACGGGGTCCGCGCCGGCCGGGCCGTGCCCGACGCGACCCGCGCCGTCGGTCTCAGACCAGGCTGAGCCGTCGGACCCGCTCCTGCGGGATGTCGAGATCCGCCGGGCGCAGCTCCCGGGCCACCACCTCGGGCAGTGCCCGCACGCCCCGGATCCGGTCAGTGCGGAAGCAGCGCAGCTCGTCGCGCAGCCGGCACCAGGCGAGCAGGTACCAGTGTCGAGGGTTGCCGAGGTAGCCGAGCGGCTCGACGTCGCGTGCCGAATCAGCGCCGTCGCGGTTCGCGTACCGGATGCGCAGCACCCGCCGCGCTGCGACCGCGTCGGCGACGATGGCCGGGACGGGCGTGGCCGGCCCGTCGCCGATCAGGTGCACGCGGCCGGCGAGCCGGTGCGCCTCGGCCGCGTCGGCGGCCGGCAGGACCGCCACCAGCTTGCGCAGCGCGGTGGCACCGGGCCCGGCGAACGGCGTGCCGGCGAGCCGGTGCAGCGCGACGGCCATCGCCACCGCCTCGGCGGCGGTGAGGTTGACCGGGGGCAGGGTGCGGGCGCGGTCCAGCACGTAGCCGCCGGTGCGCCCCGGCTCCGCCCAGATCGGCACGCCGGCCTCCTGCAGGGCGCCGATGTCGCGCTCGATGGTCCGGCTGCTCACCTCGAAACGCGCGGCCAGCCAGCGGGCGCTACGCGGCCGGGGCGACATCGCCCGCAGCTCCTCGACCAGGGCGTAGAGGCGGTCCGTGCGGTTCATGCCCGGCACGCTACGGCCGGGGTACGACGACCGCGCTCAGGCGATGCAGGCGCAGACGATCAGCGCCGCGCCGAAGTGGGTGGCCGCGCTGACCCGGGCCGCCGGGTGCGGCTCCGGCGAGCAGATGACCTCGCCGAGCTTGCCCGGGGTGAGCAGGTCGAGCACCACGAAGGCCAGCGCCATGATGGCCAGACCGAGCAGCCCGAACACCACGGTGGAGGCGAGCCCCTTGCCGAAGTCGCTGTAGCTGGTGAGGATCGCGGTGAAGACGATCCCGGCGATGCCCAGCTGGTTGGCGGCGAGCAGCAGCCCCGCGTTGGCGTTGCGGTCCACCCAGATCAGGTCCCGCAGGCGGCCGGGAGTGAGCAGGTCGACCAGCCCGAACCCGGCCGCCATCAGCCCCACGCCGACGACACCGAACAAGACGCTCTGCCAGGCACCGCTGAGCAGATCCTCCAGCACCGACTGCCTCCCGACTCTCCGCCCGGAGGGGTACCGGCGCGGTGATCGAGACGATAGCGGCAGCGCGCAACGGCGTCAGCCCCCGTGGCTACAGCGCCAGGTAGCGCTGCCGCTCGTACGGGGTGACCTCGCGGCGGTACTGCTCCCACTCGGCTCGCTTGTTGCGCAGGAAGAAGTCGAAGACGTGCTCGCCGAGCACCTCGGCGACCAGCTCGGACCCGGCCATCACGTCGATCGCCTCGGCGAGGTTCTCCGGCAGCGCCTCGTACCCCATCGCCCGCCGCTCGGCGTTGGTCAGCGACCAGACGTCGTCCTCGGCGCCCGGCGGCAGCTCGTAGCCCTCCTCGATGCCCTTCATGCCGGCGCCGAGCAGCACCGCGAAGGCGAGGTACGGGTTGGCCGCCGAGTCCGGCGAACGGACCTCGACCCGGGCCGAGTTGGGCTTGCCGTAGGCCGGCACCCGGACCAGCGCGGACCGGTTCAGGTGCCCCCAGCAGACGTACGCCGGGCTCTCGGTGATCCGGTCCGGCAGGTGCTGCGGGAAGAGCCGCTTGTACGAGTTGACCCACTGGTTGGTGACCGCGGTGTACTCGCGGGCGTGCACCAGCAGGCCGGCGATGAACGACTTCGCCACCTTGGAGAGCTTCATCGGGTCGCCGTTGTCGTGGAAGGCGTTGCGCTCGCCCTCGAACAGCGACAGGTGGGTGTGCATGCCGCTGCCCGGCTGGTCGGTGAACGGCTTCGGCATGAAGCTCGCCTGCACGCCGGTGGAGAGCGCCACCTCCTTGACCACGTGCCGGAAGGTCATGATGTTGTCGGCGGTGGTGAGCGCGTCGGCGTAACGCAGGTCGATCTCCTGCTGGCCGGGGGCGACCTCGTGGTGGCTGAACTCCACCGAGATCCCGATCCGCTCCAGCGCCAGCACGCCCTGCCGCCGGAAGTCCCGGGCGACGGCGTGGGTGGTGTGCTCGAAGTAGCCGCCGGTGTCCACCGGAATGGGCACCGAGCCGTCCTGGGGGCCGTTCTCCAGCAGGAAGAACTCGATCTCGGGGTGGGTGTAGAAGGTGAAGCCCTTCTCGGCGGCCTTGGACAGCGCCCGGCGCAGCACGTGTCGCGGATCGGCCCAGGAAGGCCCCCCGTCGGGCAGCAGGATGTCGCAGAACATCCGGGCACTCTCGCCGCTGACCCCGCCCTCGAACGGGAAGACCTGGAAGGTCGTCGGGTCGGGCATGGCGACCATGTCGGATTCGAAGACCCGGGCGAAGCCCTCGATCGCCGAGCCGTCGAAGCCGATGCCCTCCTCGAAGGCTGCCTCCAGCTCGGCGGGCGCCACCGACACGCTCTTGAGCGTGCCCAGCACGTCCGTGAACCACAGCCGGACGAACCGGATGTCCCGCTCTTCCAGCGTACGGAGGACGAACTCCTGCTGACGGTCCACTTCCACCCCTCGCGACACCTGTTTGCCATCACCGGCCGGGCTGGCCGGGCCTGACCGACCAGTCTCCACGGGCCCGGTTACGCCGACGTTACGCCAACGCCCGGCCGCCGTCCTGCCGTGGCCGCCGAGGTGCCCGCGCGCGGACAGCGGCCCGACGTGAGCCGGCCGTCCGGTGGGTGGCCGAGCCCAGCGGCGCGTGGCCCGCATCTCCCGCCGGGCGCCGTGTCCGCCCCGAGCGGCTGGGGCAAGATGAGGGCATGCCCACCCTGCGTCTCGCCCTGTCCCAGGTCAACCCGAGCGTCGGCGACCTCGCCGGCAACGCCGACCTGGTCCGCAGCTGGACACGCCAGGCCGCCGACGCCGGCGCCCAGCTGGTGCTCTTCCCGGAGATGATGCTGACCGGGTACCCGGTCGAGGACCTGGTCTTCCGGCGTTCCTTCGTCGCCGCGTCCAGGGCCGCCCTGGAGCGGCTCGCCGCCGACCTCGCGGCAGACGGCCTCGGCGCGCTGCCGGTCGTGGTCGGCTACCTGGACGCCGACGGGCCGCCGCAGGTCAGCGGGGACGCCGAGCCGGGCCGGGGCGCCCGCAACGCCGCCGCCCTGCTGCACCGGGGCGCGGTGGCCGCCCGCTACTTCAAGCACCACCTGCCCAACTACGGCGTCTTCGACGAGGATCGCTACTTCGTCTCCGGCGACACGCTGACCGTCGTGCGGATCGGCGGGGTGGACGTCGCGCTGACCATCTGCGAGGACCTGTGGCAGGCCGGCGGCCCGTTCGCCGCCGCCCGGCAGGCCAGGGTCGGCCTCGTGGTCAACATCAACGGCTCGCCGTACGAGCTGAACAAGGACGACATCCGGCTGCCGCTGGTCCGCCGCCGGGCCGCCGAGGCCGGCGCCGCCATCGCGTACGTCAACATGATCGGCGGCCAGGACGAGCTGGTCTTTGAGGGCGACTCGATGATCGTGGGCGCCGACGGTGAGCTGCTGACCCGGGCCCCGCAGTTCGTCGAGCACCTGCTCGTGCACGACGTGGAGCTCCCGGCCGCCGCCGAGACACCGGCCGTGGAGGCCGTCGCGGACGCCATGCGGGTGGCGCACAGCACGGTGGACGTCATCCCGCCCACGCCGTCCGGGCCGCCCGCGATCGGCGGGTCGATCGAGCCGGTGGCCGACGAGGCCGAGGTGTGGCAGGCGCTGGTGCTCGGCCTGCGCGACTACGTCAACAAGAACCGGTTCCCGTCGGTGGTGCTCGGCCTCTCCGGCGGCATCGACTCCGCGGTGGTGGCCGCGCTCGCCGTCGACGCGCTCGGCCCGGACCGGGTGGTCGGGGTGTCGCTGCCCAGCCAGCACTCCTCGGAGCACTCCCGGGAGGACGCCGCCGACCTGGCCAAGCGCACCGGGCTGGATTACCGGGTGGAACCGATCCAGCCGATGGTGGACGGCTTCCTGGCCAACCTGTCGCTCTCCGGGGTGGCGGTGGAGAACCTTCAGGCCCGGGTACGCGGCGTGATCCTGATGGCCCTGTCGAACCAGGAGGGCCACCTGGTGCTGACCACCGGCAACAAGAGCGAGCTGGCGGTCGGCTACTCCACCCTGTACGGCGACTCGGTGGGCGGCTTCAACCCCATCAAGGACGTCTGGAAGACGCTGGTCTGGCGGCTCGCGAAGTGGCGCAACGCGGACGCGATGCGGCGGGGCGAGACCGCGCCGATCCCGGAGAACTCGATCGGCAAGCCGCCGAGCGCCGAGCTGAGCCCGGGCCAGCTGGACAGCGACACCCTGCCCGACTACGACGTGCTGGACCCGATCCTGATCGGATACGTCGACGGCGACCTCGGCCGGGACGGGCTCGTCGAGTCGGGCCACGACCCGGCGGTGGTGGACAAGGTGCTGCGGCTGGTGGATACCGCCGAGTACAAGCGACGGCAGTCCGCTCCGGGCGCGAAGATCTCGATGAAGGCGTTCGGGCGGGACCGTCGGCTGCCGATCACCAGCCGGTGGCGCGAGCACGGCTGAGTCGCCCGGGTGCGGTGGAGTGACATCTCGCACTGCGCCCTGCCGTCACCCCCTTCCGCGGTGCGACGATCGCTGCGGAACCCGGGGACCGCGCAGGCGGCCTCGAGGAAGGAGACAGTGATGGTGGAGTCCACTCCGAACGAGGTGACCGCCCTGTACGGCGGGCCGGCCACGCGACGAGTCCGTACCCGCGACCTCATCGCCGCCAAGGAGCGCGGCGAACGGTGGCCGATGCTCACCTCGTACGACCAGTACACGGCGGCGATCTTCGACCAGGCCGGAGTTCCGGTGCTGTTGGTCGGCGACTCGGCCGCGAACAACGTGTTCGGCTACGAGACCACCCTGCCGGTCACCGCCGACGAACTGCTCCCGCTGGTGCGGGCCGTCGTACGGGCGACCCGGCAGGCACTCATCGTCGGTGACCTGCCGTTCGGCTCGTACGAGGAGGGCCCGACCCAGGCGCTGCGCACCGCCGTCCGGTTCATGAAGGAGGGTGGCTGCCACGCGGTGAAGCTGGAGGGTGGCCGCCGCTGCGCCGCGCAGATCGCCGCGATCGTCGGCGCGGGTATCCCGGTGATGGCGCACATCGGTTTCACCCCGCAGAGCGAGCACACCCTGGGCGGTTACCGGGTGCAGGGCCGGGGCGACGCGGCCGACGAGGTGCTGGCCGACGCGCGGGCGGTGGCCGAGGCCGGCGCGTTCGCGGTGGTGCTGGAGATGGTGCCGGGTGAGGTGGCCAAGCAGGTCACCCACGAGCTGCCGATCCCCACGGTCGGCATCGGGGCGGGCCCGGCCACCGACGCGCAGGTGCTGGTCTGGCAGGACATGGCCGGCCTGCGTACCGGCAAGGCACCACGCTTCGTGAAGCGGTACGCGGATCTCGCCGGCGCCCTCACCGACGCCACCCGTCGATTCGCCGACGAGGTCCGCGGCGGCGAGTTCCCGGCCGCCGAGCACACCTTCTAGGACAGTGGGCGGCGCGGGCCGGCCGGCACGGCGTTTCCGCTCGCCGGCCGGCCCCGCCGCTGGGTCGGGGTCGCTGGGTCGCGGTCGCTGCCTCGCTGCCTCTCCAAACGACAGCGGCAGTCCAATCGATCAAGATGACTGAGATTGTCGTACACCTGTTCTAGTCTCTGGTCGTGGTCGAGGAGTTGGCGCAGGCGGAGGACGCGGTGGCGGCGTGCCTCGACGTGGCCACCTGGGCCGTCGCGGAGCACGACCTCGTCGCGGCGCTCGACGCCACACACCGGCTCGAGCAGCGCCTGGCGGCCGTCAAACTGACCCTCGTGCGCGAGCTGGACGGCCGAGGCACCGCCCGCGCCCAGGGCGCGTCCTCGACGGCGCTCTGGCTGCGAGATCGACTACGGCTCACCGTCCCCACCGCCCGGCGGCTGGTCGACCTCGCCAGCACCCTGGACGCCGGCGCCCCCGGAGTGCGCCGCGCGCTGGCCGACGGGGCCATCAGCCTGGAGCAGGCGCGGGTCATCGGCGACACCGTCAACACCGTGCACGCCACCGCCGGCGTCGCGGCCGCCGACAAGGCCGTCGGCGTGCTCGTCGAATGGGCAGGGCAGTTCGATCCCGTGCTGCTCCGCAGGCTGAGCGCACGAATCCTCGACCACGTCGCTCCCGAGGCCGCCGAAGCCGCCGCCCGGGCCGCGGTGGAAGCCGAGACCCACCGAGCCGCCCGAGACCGTCACGTCACCCTGTCCGAGCTGCACGATGGCCGCCTGCGGCTGACCGGCAGCCTGGACGCCGAGACCGCCGGCCTGCTGCGCGCCGCGATCGACCCGCTGACCGCGCCGTCGGGCCCGCACGACCCGCGCACCCCCGGGCAACGCCGACACGACGCGCTCGCCGACCTCTGCCGGCTCACCCTGCGCACCGGTGAGCTCCCCGAGCACGGCAGCGAGCCCGCCCAGATCGTCATCACCACCAGCTTCGACGCCCTGGCCCGACACCTCAACGCCGGCACCCTGGACACCGGCCTCCAACTCACCCCAGAGACGGTCCGCCGACTCGCCTGCGACGCAAGCATCCTGCCCGCCGTCCTCGGCGGCGCCGCTCAACCGCTCGACGTGGGCCGACAACGCCGCCTCATCACCGGGCCCCTCCGACGCGCCCTGGTCCTACGAGACCGCGGCTGCGCCTTCCCCGGCTGCGACCGCCCACCCCGCTGGTGCGACGCCCACCACATCCGACACTGGGCCGACGGCGGCGACACAAGCCTGACGAACGCCGTGCTGCTCTGCGCACACCACCACCGACACATCCACCACAACGACTGGACCGTCCGACAGAGCGGCGACGGCCACCCGAGTTCGTCCCACCAGCCTGGCTCGATCCCGACCGCCTCCCCCGCCGCAACCAATACCACCGGCGCACGTGAAGACGCCGCTGACCATCGACAAGACACGCGCAGGCCGACGAGCCAAACGGGCCATCGGCCGAATCAGGGCCGCCGACCGGTAACCCCGTCGGACAGACTCGCCGGTACGCGGCCCCGGCAAACGGGCTCGGCGGTGGTTGCCGCTCAGAGGTCGGTGACGCGGATGCCGGCGTGCGCCTTGTACCGCTTGTTGATGGCGATCAGGTTGGCGGTGAACGCCTCGATCTGGTGGGCGTTGCGCAGCCGGCCGGCGTAGATGCCGCGCATCCCGGGGATCCGGGCGGCGAGCGCGCCGACCACGTCGACCAGCTCGCGGTCCTCGGTGCAGATCAGCACGTCAAGGTCGATGCGGTCGACCTCGGGGTCAGCCAGCAGCGGAGCGCTGACGTGGTTGAACGCCGCGCAGACCCGGGAGTCGGGCAGCAACGCGGCGGCCTGCTGCACGGCGCTGCCCTCGGGGACGGTCAGCGCGTACGGGCCCTGCTTGTCGAAGCCGAGCGGGTTGACGCAGTCGACGACGATCGTGCCGGCGAGCGGCTCGGCGAGAGCGGCGACGGTCGCGGCGTGCCCGTCCCACGGCACGGCGATGATGACCACGTCGCTGCGGCGGGCCACCTCGTCGTTGGCGGCACCCGTGATGCTGGCGTCGGCCGGCATCCGGGGCAGGGCGGCGATCTCGGCGGCGGATTCGGCGGCCCGCTCCGCGGACCGGGAGCCGATCAGCACCGTCTGCCCGGCTTGGGCGAACCGGTAGGCGAGGCCCCGCCCCTGGTCGCCGGTGCCACCGATGATGCCGACCGTCAGTCCGGACACGTCGGGCAGCGTGCTCGCGTCGTATGCCATGGGCTCATCCTCGCAAACCGCCCGGTCCGGCAGCAGCGCCAGGCGCTGTGACAATCCCCGCTGCCGCCCGCCGCGGCCGGGTCAGGCCAGCTCGAACAGGACCGAGCGGGCCTCCGGGTCGGCGGTGACCAGCCGGACCCGGACCCGTTCGCCGAGCGGCAACTCACCGAGGCAGCGGGCGCGTACCGGCGGCGCGTCCAGGGCCACCGTTCCGCCGGGCGGTCGGGGGCGGGAGCGGCCGTTCGGTGGGGCGTCCACGTCGAGCACCGCCGCGTCGAAGGTCTCACCCACCCGGTGCGCCAGCAGCACCGCCTCGGCCAGCTCGACGGCACCCCGGCTGGCCGCCGAGGCGGTCCGGTCGGTCGTGGCCATCACCTCGGGCAGTCGGGGCATCGCGGCGCGCGCCCAGTCGGGCACCGGCCGGCCCGCGTGCAGGGCCAGGCAGACCTCGGTGGCGTACCGGTCGGCCAGGCGCCGCAACGGCGCCGTGACGTGGGCGTACGCGGCGGCCACACCGCCGTGCTCCGGCTGCTCGGGCAGCGTCCCGTCGAACGCGGTGTACGCCGCGCCGCGCATCAGCTCGGCCGCCTGGTCGATGAACGCGGCGGCTCGTGGCTGGGCGGCGTCCAGCCCGGCGATCACCTCGCCCGGGCTGGTGTCGTCCGGCCAGTGGACGCCCAGCGGCGTGGCGGCGGCCCGCAACCGCTGCACCGCCTCCGGCTTCGGCGCTGGCATGGTGCGCAGCAGGCCGATCCGGCCGGCCAGCATGATGTCGGCGGCGGCCATCCCGGTCAGCAGCGAGATCTGCGCGTTGTGCTCCTCCATGGGCACCGGGCCGCGCAGCACCAGCCGCCAGCCGTCGCCGTCGGGCTCCACGTCCTGCTCGGGCAGCGGCAGGTTGATGGCGCCACGACGCAGGCCCCGGGCGGTCAACCGGTCGCCGATCTCGGGCAGCAGCGCGATCGGCTCGGGCAGCCGACCGGCATCGGCCGCGGCCTGCACCCCGGCGTAGTCGAGCTTGGCGCGGCTGCGGACCAGGGCGCGTTCCAGCTCGACAGCCACCGTGCCGCCGTCGGCGTCCAGGTCGATGGTCCAGACGACGGCGGCCCGGTCGTCGTCGGGCAGCAGGCTGGCGGCGCCCTCGCTGAGCGTCAGCGGGTGCAGCGGCACGTGCCCGTCGGGCAGGTAGACGGTCTGCCCCCGCCGCCAGGTCTCCGCCTCCAGCGCGCCGCCCGGGCGGACGTGCGCGGCGACGTCGGCGATCGCGTACCGCACCCGGTAGCCGCCGCCCGGCCGGCGGGCGAGGTGCATCGCCTGGTCCAGGTCCCGCGACGTCGCGGGGTCGACCGTCACGAACGGCACGTCGGTGCGGTCGACGGGCGGCCGCGGCGGTGCGGCGGCCGCCTCGTCGGCCTCCTTCTGGGCGGCGGTCGGAAAGCCCTCGGGCAGGCCGAGCTCGCGGCGCAGCGCGCCGAAGTCGATGCGGGGCGCGAGTACGCGTCGGATGACCACGGGTCAATCCTGACAGCGCCGCCGGTGATCCGCTTCCGGTGACCGGCCGAGATCTCGGACCGGCGTGTCGGGAAGCGCCCGGTTGGGGCGGCCTACGGTCAGCCGGTCGCCTTCCGGGCGGCGGTCCGGGTGCCACGCGGGGCGGTGGTCCGGGCGGCGACCGGACGTGCCGGTGACTTGCGGGCGGTCACCTTGCGGGCCGGAGCCTTGGCCGCCACGGTCTTCTTCGCCGGGGCCTTCTTCGCCGCCGCCTTGCGGGTGGTGGTCGACGAGGTGGCGGTCGACTTCGCGGCCGGCGCCTTCTTCGCAGGGGCCTGGCGGGCACCACCGCTCGGGCCGGTGGACGCGGCCTTCTTCGCCGCCGTCTTCTTCGCCGGGGCCTTCTTGGCGGCCGTCTTCTTCGTGGTGGACGCCTTGGTCGCGACCTTGCGCGCCGGCGCCTTCGCCGCGGCGGTGGTCTTCCTGGCCGCCGCCGTGGTGGTCTTCTTCGCGGCGCCGGTCGTCTTCTTCGCGGCGCCGGTGGTCTTCTTCGCGGCGCCGGTCGTCTTCTTCGCGGCGCTGGTCGTCTTCTTCGCCGTACCGGCGGTCTTCCGCGCCGTGCTGGCCGTGGTCTTCTTCGCCGCCGACGCCGGGGCCTTCTTGGCGGCGGTGGTCGTCTTGCGGGTGGCGGTCGAGGCCTTCGCCGGCGCCTTCTTGGCCGCGGTGGTGGTCTTGGTGGCGGCCTTCTTCGCCGGGGCCTTGGCCGCCGTGGTGGTCTTCTTGGCCGGGGCACGTCCCGCCCCGCCGGCCGCCTTGCGGGCCGGCGCCTTCGCCGCAGCCGTGGTGGACTTGCGCACGGGGGTGGTTCGGCTCGCTGCCGTGTTCCGCTCTGCCGCGGCGGTCTTCTTCGCGGTGGTACGCCGGGCGGCCGGGCGGGTGGTGGCCTGCTGTGCTTCGGCCATCGTGGTTCCCTCCTTGGGGACGTGCTCTCGCGTGCGTCCTCGCGGAGCACGAAATACCTCGGCGCGGGCCGTCCCGCGCCGTCTACCTGTCCTCCCCGGCCCACCGGGCGTCCTCGGCGTCCCACGCCTCGTTCCGCTCCTGCACCCGTTGCAGGGCGTTCTCCGCGTCGGCCGCCGAGTCGTACGGGCCGAGGACATGCTTCGCCGGGCACACGTCGGCGCCCGTCTCGACCCGGTGGTGCCGGGTGCACCAGTAGAACTGCCCACCACGTCCGCTGTCGCTCATGGGAATCACTGTGCACCGCGAACCGACCGGCCGCCACCGGATCGCACAAGTAGCCGACCCTCTCCACAGTAGATATGCATTGCGTCTGTCGGGCCGGAACACCAAAAGAAGGCCAGGCCGGGATACTTCGCGCCCGCCGCCGGCCGTCGGCTGAACGGCCGGTTCCGGCGTACGACGGGCCTGGGGCAGGATCGTCCCGTGATCAACACGGTGACCGGCACGGGGGCGTGCCCGGGGTGTGGGGCCAAGACGGAGTCCGTACGCGACGCGGTGCCATGGTGCCCACGCTGCGAGTGGAATCTGGACACGTACGACCCGGTGCGGCGCGAACGCGAGTTTGGCTGGACCTGGGTCGACCGGTGGACCTACCGGATGGCGTTCCGGACGACCAGCCGGCAGTTCACCCAGCTGGCCGGGCGACCGCTGGGCGCCAACGGGTCCAACAGCGCCCGGACGCTGACCGCAGTGGCGTCGCTGGCGCTCGTCGCGGCGGTACTCGCGCTGGCGGTCACCGGCGCATGGCTGATCGTGGCGTTCCCGTTTCCGAACCTGGCGATCCTGCCGGGTGTAGCGATGGCCGGTCTGGCGGTCGCCCTGCGGCCCCGGTTCGACCGGCTCGACCCGGAACTGGAGGTGCTCTCCCGCGACCGGGCGCCGGAGTTGTTCGCGCTGATCGGCGAGGTGGCCACCGCGATCGGGGCACCGGCGCCGGACGTGGTCGGCGTCGACAGCGACATCAACGCGTACGCGGGAGCGGTCGGCGTGCGGCGCCGGAAGGTGCTCTGCCTCGGACTGCCGTTGTGGGGTTCACTCACCGCCAGCGAGCGGGTGGCGTTGCTCGGTCACGAGCTCGGCCACTTCGTCAACGGTGACCCGCGCCGGGGGCTGCTCACGCAGCCCGCGTTCACCATGCTCCGCTCCGCCGCCGACCTCTTCCGGCCGGTACGAACGAGCGTCGGCGCCGGGCTGGTGGAGATGGTGGGTGACGCGCTGGGCCGGGCGTTCCAGTGGGTGGTGTCCCGGGTGCTGTTCGTCGCCCACCTGCTGTTGGTGAGCATGGCGCTTCGGGACAGCCAACGCGCCGAGTACCTCGCCGACGAACTCGCCGCCCGGGTGGCCGGCTCGACTGCCGCGACCGAGCTGCTCGACGCCCTGCTCGGCGGCGAGTCGATGGCGCTGGCGGTGCGTCGGGAGACCCAGGCGGGACACGGCCCGGACCGGTGGCGTTCGGCGTTGGCTGAGGCCCGCGCCGCGAGCGCCGATCGGCTGCCGCTGCTGCGCCAACTGTCGGTCCGCGACGAGGCGTCGCTGTTCGCCGCCCACCCACCGATCGGACTGCGCCGCCGCATGCTCACCGACCGCCCGTGGCAGGACCCCGCGGTGGTCCTCACCGAGGCCCGCATGGAACGGATCGACGCCGAACTCGCCAGGGAGTACGAGCGCTTCCGCCGTACCGTCAGCTGGTCGGCCTGACGCTGACCTGGCGCGACGGGACGGCGCTGCCCGGTGGGGTCGTGCCTATGATCGCCGGATGGGAACACCGGACTACATCGTGGGGCTGCGCAAGCACGTCGGCCACGACCTGCTGTGGCTGCCCAGCGTCAGCGCGGTGGTCCGCAACGACGCCGGTGAGCTGCTGCTCGGCCAGCGCGCCGACGACGGACGCTGGTCGGTGATCAGCGGGTTCGTCGAGCCGGGCGAGCAGCCGGCCACCGCGCTGGTCCGCGAGGTGCGGGAGGAGACCGGCCTGGACGTGGTGCCGGTACGGCTGTCCAGCGCCGTCTCGCACCCGCACACGTACCCCAACGGGGACCGCTGCGAATACCTCAACCTGGGCTTCCTCTGCCGACTGGTGGCCGGCACCGCCCGGGTCAACGACGATGAGTCGCTGGCCGTGCGGTGGTTTCCGTTGGACCGGCTGCCCGAGTTGGACAAGCACGCCCTGCTGGTCATCGCCTACGCGCTGCGCGAGAACCAGTCGGCCGGGTACCTGGAGCCGGGCACGACGTGGGACGACGTGCCCGACTGAGCTGCACGGATCAGACCGACGACGGGGTCGGTGTCGGCGCGACGGCGGCGGGCGCCGACCGGGCCGCCCGGATGGCGTACGCGAGCGCGTAGGGCGTGCACGCCAGGTAGAGCATGGGTTCCACCTGCACCTGGTAGGTGATCAGCTGGAAGATCTCCACTGAGATGGGCCCGGGTGGGCCGACGTTCCAGTCCGTCCAGGCGGCGAAGAGCCACAGCGGCGCGGAGAGCCAGTCGACGCTGTCCGGTGACAGCGCACCGCTGAGCGGGCCAGCACCGCTGCCCGCCGGCATGATGTCGACAACGACGCGGATCACCGCAAGGTCGGCCGCTGCGAGCGCGCCGAGGACGCCCAGCCACCAGGCTCCGCGGAGCCGGTTCCGGGTGGCGAGGCTCGCGGCGGCCCAGAGAGCCAGCGTCAGGCCGACCAGCCAGAACAACAGACCGGGTACGGCGCGGGCCAGGTCGTCCGGGTAGATGACGTACAGGAGCGGGACCGCGACCGCACCGATGGGGAGCACCACGCCGAGCGCGATGCGCAGCGGGCCGTCGAGTGCGGTGTGCCGGGCCCATCGGGCGGCGTACGCCGCCAGCAGCACCGCCAACCCGACGGTGAGCGCCGTCCAGATCGGTTTCTGCGACCGCTCCGACCAGCCCACTCCCGTCAGCCCGACCTCGATCGGGTACACGGCGAAGGCGCCGCCGACCACGATCCCGACGCAGGCGATCGGGGACAGCAGCAACGCGGCCACCGTACGGCGGGCCCGACCGCGCATCAGGCTGCGATCGACGAGCGGGGCACCGGCGCGGCTGACGGCGAGGCTCACCGCGAAACCGACCATCTTCGTCCAGCGACCGCTCTCGGCGAGGACGTGCAACTCGGCGGCCCACTCGCGGCGCAGGTCGTCGCGGACGTCGGCCGGCCAGCGGCGCGCGGCCATCTCCAGCAGCAATTCGGCGGCCCGGCGGGTCACCACGCTGGCGCCCCGGTGGGCTCGGTGCCGCCCCACGAGGGACGGCCGTCGGGGATCGCGGCGCGCAGGTCGGCGAGCGCCCGCCGGGCCTGCGCCACCCCTTCGGCCGTCAGGCGGTAGTAGCGGCGGGCCGGCCGGCCGGCCGCGACGGGGTCGATCGCCTCCCAGTCGGCGGCCAGCCAGCCGGCCCCTCTCAGCCGGTGCAGCACCGGGTAGAGGGTGCCGCTGGGCAGGCCGGTCAATCGCATCAGGTCCAGCCCGTAGCGCTGCGCGTCGGGCTCGGCGAGCAGCGCCGCGAGCACCTTGGCGACCGGAATGGTGATCCGCATCCGACCACTGTATCGGGTCTCTACATAGGGGTGGGTACCCGTTCGACGGGAATCCACAACTCGGCGTCCGCCTCGGTGCCGTCCGCGGACACCCGGACCCGGGAGATCTCCGGTCCAGGTCGGCTGCGGTACGGGTTGGACGGAAACCACTGCGTGAACACGTCCCGCCACAGGTACTGCACCGCCTGCGGAAACGCCCCGGAGGTGGTGAACACCGCCCACGTCCCGGCCGAAACCGGCAGCGCGTCCAGGTCGTCCGGCGGTGCGGCTCCGGTGACCACCCCGTGCCAGTAGTCCAGCTCGGTGCCCTCCGCCCGACTGCCGGCGAGGTTGTCACTGACGTTGACGATCCCGCTCGGCTCCTGATCGGAGAGCGCCTCGATCCGCCCGGTCGTCTCCTTGTCGATGCCCCGGATGAACGCGACGATCGCCGGGTTCATCCCCTCGTGCACCAGCGGGACTCGGGCCTTCCGCCCCACCAGTGTGAACGCGTCCTTGCCGACGATTCGGTACTCCATGCTGCCGCTCCCTTCGACGGTGAGACGGAAGGACATCCGGGGCTGGGCACGCAGCGCTGCCCCCGTACGCCGAGCCTCTCCGGGACCCACGCCGTGCACGGCGTGGAACGCCCGGGCGAACGCCTCGGCCGAGCCGTAGCCGTAGTGCACGGCGACGTCGAGCAAGGTCCGCTCCCCCGCCAGGACGTCCGCGCCGGCGACGGTGAGCCGACGACGACGGATGTACTCCGACAGCGGCATCCCGGCCAGCGCGGAGAACAGCCGCCGGAAGTGGTACTCCGACGTGAGTGCGATCCGCGCCAGGTCGGCCACCTCGATTCGCTGGTCGAGGTGCCGCTCGATGTACGCCAGGGCCTCGTTGAGCCGCTCCAGCACCCGGGCCTCCTTCCCTTTCGAGCACTGACGCTAGGTCGCGGGGCAGATGCCGCACCCGACATCCGGTGCCCGCAACGGTCGGGTCTGCCCCCGGTCGCCGCCTCGGCGTGCACCGCCGATGTCGTAGCCTGGCGGACTTTGCTTCTCAAGGAGGTTGACGTGGCCGAGTATCCGCAGGACGTCGTTCAGCGCTTCCACGGCACCCCCGAGCAGGTGGACGCCGGCCTGGTGGGCGAGCCGCCACGCACCTGGGGGTCCGTCGTCATCGAGGAGTACGACCCGACCTGGGCGCAGCGGTTCGCCGCCGTCCACGCGTCGCTCTCCACGGCGTTGGAGGACCTGATCATCGGGGTGGAACACATCGGGTCCACCGCGGTGCCGGGACTGGCAGCCAAGCCCGTCATCGACATCGACCTCACGATCGAGGACACAGCGGAGGAGTCCACCTATCTCCCCGCCCTGGAACGGCTCGGATACCGACTCGCCCTCCGGGAGCCCTGGTGGCACGGGCACCGGATGCTCCTCAGCCCCGCCGAGGACGTCAACCTGCACGTCTGGCCGCGGGCCGCACCCGAACCCGTCCGGCATCGGCTCTTTCGCGACTGGCTGCGCTCGCATCCGCAGGACCGGGAGCTGTACGCCGCTACCAAGCGGCGCCTCGCGCGGGACACCGCGCACCGGCCTCGCGACTACAGCCTGGCGAAGAACCCCGTCATCGACGAGATCTACGCGCGCATCTTCGCCAGTCAGGAACAGCCGAAGCGGTAGTCGGGGTCAGCGAGTCGGCTGCCGCATGATCCAGGTGGGGACGGGCTCCGAGAGGGAGTCCACCACCTCCCAGCCGGCGCGGCGATACAGCTCGACGTTGGCCGGGTTGCTGGTCTCCAGGATGGCCGGCAGACCGTCGGCGGCGGCGCGATCCAGCCCGGCCCTCATGACGGCGCGCCCCCAACCGCGTCCAGCGCTGTCAGGGTGCGTGCCCAGGACGCCGAGATACCAGAACGGGAACGCCGGCAGGGCGGCATGCACGGCCTTGTCATAGCCCTGAACGCGGGCCAGCACGTCAGCGGGGAAATGAGCGGCGAAGCCGCTGTCCGGCGATTCGTGCCCGGCGGCCGACAGCTCGGCCGACAGTTCAGCCGGCGGCTCCCAGATGGCGACCGAGGCACCCCCGCCGATCGTCCAGATCGACGACCTGTGCACCCGCTTGTCGAAGAGATGCCCAAAGAAGGCGGCGGCGTACCGCGGGTAGGTGTCCTCGTCCGGGAACAGGTACCGCAGCACGGGATCCTTGACGAACGCGGCGACCAGCGAACCGACCACCGCGTCGCGGTCCGCTGAGGTGGCGATGGTGATCTCGGGCGCTGTCACAGCAGTCGACACTATCCCGGCCGTGTTGGCGAAAGTGACCGCGCCTATCCGAAGGTGAAGGCGTACGCCTCCGCGCCTGGCTCGCCGAACGTGATCTCCAGGGTCGACTCACGGACCGCGTCGTGTTGGCGTACGAGCTGGTAGAGGCGGCCGTCCTGGAGTACGCCGTTGCCGTCCTCGTCGATGTCGACGCCGTGCGACGGGCCGGGAGCCGCGCCATCGAGCAGCACGCGGAACGGGATCGACTGTCCCGCCCCGGGAGCCAGCACGAGATGCGCGTCGCGAGCGTGGAACCGGAAGGCGATGCTGCCGCCGGCCCGGTCCGCCACGACGTTCTCCGACCCGATCGTCCACTCGCCCGCCAGGGCCCACTGGTTCAGGGCCAGGCTCTCCGGCAACTGGTAGGCGCGGCGTTCGTCGAGCGCGGCGCCGTTCGGCGACGCGAAGTGTTCGCCGCGGCTGAAACCGAGGTACGTCTCGGGCGTCCGCAGTTCGTCCCAGTCGGCCGCTGCCTCCGGGCCGAGGCCGTCGACGGGCACCGGCGCACGCTCGACGCCGAGCAGGTCCTGGAGCACCCGCTCGGACTGCTCGTAGCGCCCCTCGCCGAAGTGCTCGTCGCGGATGACCCCGTCCGCGTCGACGAAGTAGAGCGCCGGCCAGTACAGGTTCCCGAAGGCCCTCCAGATCGCGTAGTCGTTGTCGACCGCGACCGGGTAGCCGATCCCGCGCGCGGTGATCGCCTGTCGCACCTGGTCGACGTCGTGCTCGAACGAGAACTCCGGCGTGTGCACCCCGAGAACGACCAGCCCGTCGTCGCGGTACGCCTGCGCCCACGCGCGCACGTACGGCTCCTGGCGCAGCCAGTTGATGCACGTCAACGTCCAGAAGTTCACGAGGACGACGCGCCCACGCAGGTCGGCGGGGCCGAGTGGCTCGGAGTTGAGCCACTCGACCGCCCCGTCGAGCGGGGGCAGGTGTGGACGCCCGAACACGGCCATCTAGCGAAGCGACCGGAAGGCGGTACGCAGCTCTTCGGAGAAGATCTTCGGCTGTTCCCAGGCCGCGAAGTGCCCGCCCTTGTCGAGCTTGTTGTAGTAGATGAGGTTGGGGTACGCCTGCTCGGCCCAGCTCTGCGGCGCCTCGTAGAGCTCGTCGGGAAAGACGCTCACGGCGACCGGGACGTTCACGCCCTTGGCGGCGAAGAATGACAGCTTGTTCTCCGTGTACAGACGGGACGCGGAGATCGCGGTGTTCGTCAGCCAGTAGAGCGAGATGTTGTCCAGGATGTCGTCGCGGGTGAGCCCCTCTTTGGCCCCGTCGAAGACCCGCGAGATCAAATCCAGGCTTTTCGCGTCATGGTCGAGCAGGAAGGCCGCCAGGCCGACCGGAGAATCCGTCAGCCCGGTCAGCGTCTGCGGACGTGTCGCCATCATGAGGGCATAGGCCACGTGCTTCCAGACGAAGTTGACTTCCTCGGCAGCACGCATTTCGTCGTCGGACAGACCGGATGGCAGCGAACCCATGGCGTTGTTCGCGCCGGTGGTGTCGCCCTGGAACAGCAGGTCGATCTCGGGCGGGACCGCACCGGGCATGTTGGTGTGGATGCCGAGCAGTTCCGGAGGCGCCTGGATGCCCATCTGGTCCACGACGACCGCGCCCCAGTCGCCGCCCTGCGCGACGAACCGGTCGTAGCCGAGCCGCTTCATCAGCTCGGTCCAGGCGGTCGCGATCTTCTGCGGGTTCCAGCCCGACGCGGTCGGCTTGCCCGAGAAGCCGTGGCCGGGCAGTGACGGGATCACCAGGTGGAAGGCGTCCGACGCGCTCCCGCCGTGCGCCGTGGGGTCGGTGAGCGGTTCGATGATTTTCATCTGCTCGATCACCGAACCCGGCCACCCGTGCGTCACGATGAGCGGCAGCGCGTCCTCGTGCTTGGAGCGGACGTGGATGAAGTGGATGTCCACCCCGTCGATGGTGGTCATGAACTGCGGTACGGCGTTCAGCCGCGCCTCGACCTTGCGCCAGTCGTACTCGTTCTCCCAATAGCGGGCCACGGCCTGAATCATCGCGAGTGGCACGCCCTGCGACTGGTCGTCGACGGTTTCCTTTTCCGGCCATCGGGTGGCCGCGATCCGCCTTTTCAGGTCGTCGAGGTCCGCCTGGGGAATTTCCACCGTGAACGGCCGGATCTCCGTGGTGCCCGGACGAGTCTTGGTCTTGACAGCCATGCGTGCCTTCCTCTCCGCTTGAGCTTGTTGGAGGGCATGTTCGACAAAGGCGCTGACCGGAAGTGTGTGCCAGTTCGACGGAGGCACGCGGACGCCATATGTCGGAGCCTAGGGCCTGTGTCGAAGTCGCTGCCAGGGCTTGAGCTATTGGGTGCGGATCTTCGCGTGTCGGTGTTCGAGATATAGCGAGATCTCCGGTATCT
>NZ_JBEXHU010000038.1:36919-37601 GCF_040608175.1 Micromonospora sp. NPDC005206 | reverse complement strand
ACGCCCGGTCACATTCCGAACCCGGAAGCTAAGCCCTCCAGCGCCGATGGTACTGCACTCGTGAGGGTGTGGGAGAGTAGGACGCCGCCGGACAATCTTCCAGTCGAGGGCCGCCCCATCCGGGTCGGCCCTCGACTGCGTAGCGCCATTGGTGGCGCAATGAGGAAGGATGTACCTGTGAGTTCAGGACCGCAGGGCGGAGACCGTCCCCGTCGTTACGAAGACCGTACTGACGGCCAGGGCGGCCGCGACCGCGGCCCGCGTCGCGATGACCGTCCCCCGTACCGGGGAGACCGTGACAGCGCTGGCGGAGCCCGAGGCGGATACGCCGGCGGCCGCGACGCCGGTTCCCGTGGTGGTGACCGGGACGGTTCGCGCTCGGGTACGCCTCGTGAGGGTGGCTACCGGGGCGGCGACCGCGATGGTTCGCGGTCCAGCGCTCCGCGCGAGGGTGGCTTCCGTGGTGGCGACCGCGACGGTTCGCGCTCGGGTGGCTTCCGCGAGGGTGGCTTCCGTGGTGGTGACCGGGACGGTTCGCGTTCGGGTGCGCCTCGTGAGGGTGGCTACCGCGGCGGCGACCGCGATGGTTCGCGGTCCAGCGCTCCGCGCGAGGGTGGCTTCCGTGGTGGCGACCGCGACGGTTCGCGCTCGGGTGGCTCCCGCGAGGGTGGCTTCCGTGGTG
>NZ_JBEXHU010000038.1:0-36823 GCF_040608175.1 Micromonospora sp. NPDC005206 | reverse complement strand
GGTGGTGACCGGGACGGTTCGCGTTCGGGTGCGCCTCGTGAGGGTGGTTTCCGCGGTGGCGACCGCGACGGTTCGCGCTCGGGTGGCTCCCGCGAGGGTGGCTTCCGTGGTGGTGACCGGGACGGTTCGCGTTCGGGTGCGCCTCGTGAGGGTGGTTTCCGCGGTGGCGACCGCGACGGTTCGCGCTCGGGTGGCTCCCGCGAGGGCGGCTACCGGGGTGGTGACCGTCGCGAGGGTGGTTTCCGTGGTGGTGACCGGGACGGTTCGCGTTCGGGTGCGCCCCGTGAGGGTGGCTACCGCGGCGGTGACCGCGAGGGCGGCGGCTTCCGTGGTGGCGATCGTCGTGAGGGCGGCTACCAGGGCGGCGATCGCAGCCGCTCCGGCCCGTCCCGCGAGGGTGGTTTCCGTGGCGGTGACCGCGAGGGTGGGTTCCGTGGCGGCGAGCGCCGCGAGGGCGGCGGCTTCCGTGGTGGCGACCGCGATGGTCCCCGGCCTGGTGCCCCGCGTGAGGGCGGCGGCTTCCGGGGCGGTGATCGCGACGGCGGGTTCCGTGGCGGCGAGCGCCGCGAGGGTGGCTTCCGCGGTGGTGACCGCGAGGGCGGCTTCCGCGGTGGTGACCGCGACGGTGGTTTCCGCGGTGGTGACCGTCGCGAGGGCGGCGCGCCCCGCGAGGGTGGCTTCCGGGGTGGTGACCGCGATGGTGGTTTCCGCGGTGGTGACCGTCGTGAGGGCGGTTTCCGGGGCGGTGACCGTCGCGAGGGCGGCGCGCCCCGCGAGGGCGGTTTCCGGGGCGGCGAGCGCCGTGAGGGCGGCGGCTTCCGCGGCGGTGACCGTCGCGAAGGTGGCGCGCCCCGCGAGGGCGGCTTCCGGGGCGGCGAGCGCCGTGAGGGTGGTTTCCGGGGTGGCGACCGTCGCGAGGGCGGCGCCCCGCGCGAGGGTGGTTTCCGTGGCGGCGATCGCCGTGAGGGTGGCGCGCCCCGTGAGGGCGGCTTCCGGGGCGGCGACCGTGAGGGCGGCTTCCGGGGCGGCGAGCGCCGTGAGGGTGGCTTCCGCGGTGGTGACCGTCGCGAGGGCGGCGCTCCCCGCGAGGGTGGCTTCCGCGGTGGTGACCGCGATGGTTCCCGGCAGAGCGCCCCGCGTGAGGGCGGCGGCTTCCGTGGTGGCGACCGTGAGGGCGGCTTCCGCGGTGGTGACCGCCGTGGGGGTGGCTACCGTGGTGGCGACCGCGAGGGCGGCTTCCGGGCCGACGAGCGGCCGCGTCGCGAGGGTGAGTTCCGCCGCGATGACCGTGGTGCGGGCTCCGGTTCGTCCGAGGGCGGGCGCAGCCAGGCTCCGGCGTTGCCGGACGACATCCTCGCGACCGATCTTGACAAGGACGTTCGCGCCGAGCTGCTCTCGCTGAACAAGCCGGTCGCCGAGTCGGTGGCGCGGCACCTGGTCGCCACCGGCCAGTTGATCGACGAGGATCCGGCCGAGGCGCTGGCGCACGCGCTGGCCGCACGGCGGCTCGCGTCGCGCATCTCCGCCGTCCGTGAGGCGGTCGGCCTGGCCGCGTACCACGCGGGGGAGTGGCAGACGGCGATCGCCGAGCTGCGCACGTACCACCGGATGAGCGGACTGCAGAGCCACCTGGCCGTGCTCGCGGACTGTGAGCGTGCCCTGGGTCGGCCGGAGCGGGCCATCGACCTGTTCCGCGGCGCCGACCGGGACAAGCTGGACCAGGCCGTGGCGATCGAGCTGCTGATCGTCGCCGCCGGCGCCCGGGGCGACCTCGGGCAGAAGGACGCCGCCGTGGCGATGCTCCAGGTCCCGGACCTCACGAGCGAGGCCACCGTGCCGTGGACGGCGCGGCTGCGTTACGCGTACGCCGACGCGCTGCTCGCGGTGGGTCGGCGCGAGGAGGCCCGCGAGTGGTTCTCCCGCGCCGCTGACGTGGACACCGAGGGCGAGACCGACGCCGCGGAGCGGCTGCTGGAACTCGACGGCGTGCTCATCGAGGGCGACGACGAGGACGAGATGGCCGAGGAGATCGCCGCTGGTCCGGGTACTCCCGGCGCGGTGCCGGCTCGACCGGACACCGAGCTCACCGCCGGTGACGACGAAGACGACGACGACGAGGACGAGGACGACGACGAGGACGACGAAGACGACCTCGACGAGGACGACGACCTCGACGACGAGGACGACGAGGACGACCTCGACGACGAGGACTTCGACGACGACGAGGAGGACGGCCCTGCCGGTCGCTCCGGTGTCGACGAGGACCTTGACGGCGAGGACGAGGACCGTCACCCGGGTGAGGTCGAGGCGGACACCACCGCGGCCGATGCGGCTGGCGACGGCGACGCGGTGAACACCGACGGGAGCGCTCCGGACCGGGGTGACGAGTCGGGGTCGACGCAGCGGTGAGCGCGGATGCCGGGGAGCGGCTGATCGACGGGTACACCCTGGTCGTCTTCGACCTGGACGGGGTGATCTACCTGATCGACCGGCCGATCCCCGGTGCCGCCGAGGCGGTGGCCCGGCTGCACGCTGAGGGGCGGGCGGTGGCCTACGCCACCAACAACGCCTCCCGCCGGTCCAGCGAGGTCGCCGACCTGCTGACCGGGATGGGCGTGCCAGCCCGGCCGGAGGAGGTGCTCACCTCCGCTGCGGCCTCGGCGGAGCTGCTGCGCGACCGGCTGCCCGCCGGTGCGCCGGTGCTCGTGGTCGGCGCGGAGGCGCTGCGCGCCGAGCTGCGCGCTGTCGGGCTGACCCCGGTCTCCCAGGCGGATGAGAAACCGGCAGCCGTGGTGCAGGGCTACGGTCCGCAGGTCGGCTGGGCCGAGCTGGCCGAGGCGTCGCTCGCGGTGCGGGCCGGCGCGATCTGGATCGCCACCAACACCGACCGGACGTTGCCCAGTGGCCGGGGCCCGCTGCCCGGCAACGGCTCGCTGGTCGCCGTGCTGCGTACCGCGTTGGAGCGGGACCCTGACGTGGTGGTCGGCAAGCCGGAGTCGGCGTTGTTCGAGACCGCTGCCCGGCGTAGCGACGGCGGCCGGGCGCTGGTCGTCGGCGACCGGTTGGACACCGACATCGAGGGCGCCCGGCGGGCCGGGCTGGACAGCCTGCTCGTGCTCACCGGTGTCAGCCGCGTACCCGACCTGTTGGCCGCCGAGCCAAAGCGCCGTCCCACGTACGTCGCGCAGGACCTGGCGGGGCTCTTCGACCCGGCCGCCGTGGTGCGGGTCCCGGGTCCGGCGGACGCTGGCGGCTGGTCGGTGACGGACCGCGACGGTGCGCTGGAGCTGGCCGGTTCGGGTCGGCCGTTGGACGCGTTGGCCGCGCTCTGCGCGGCGGCGTGGTCGGCCCCGGTGTTGCCGCAGATCCGCTCGGTGGGACCGGATGCGGCCCACGCGTTGGAGAGCCTCGGTCTGCCCGCGGGAGGATGACCCGGTCGCCGGCCGAACGCGCCGGCGTTCGTCAGAGCAGCTTGCGCAGCTTCATCAGGTCGAACGGGTTGGCCTTGATCGACACGCGGCGGGAGGCCACTGCCCCGGTGACGTCCAGGTCGCCGCGGACCAGGGCGAGCAGGTCGTCGCTGGACGTGCTCAGCGCGATCTTGGCCTTGGGGTCGTCGCCGTCGGTCAGCTCGACCAGCCGCCCGCCGCTGATCCGGCCGTGGAAAGCGGTCTCCAGGTCGGTGATCCGGCAGGCCAGCGTCCGGTCCAGGTCGATCCGTTCACGCACCGTCTGGGCGTTGCGATCCAGCCGGGCGGCCAGCTCCTGCAATGCCTGCCGGCACTCGTCCACGCTGGCCACATCTCCCCCTTTTTGATCGCCACGCCGTCCTCGGCACCGTACCGCACAGGACAGTCCGGGGTGCCCGGTAGCGTGGCACCTGCACACCCCGCCCCGCGGAAGGATTCAGGCATGCAGGACGCGTGGCGCGCCTACCTCGAACTGGCCATGGGCCTGGCGGAGGCGCCCCGGAAGAAGGCTCAGGACGTGGCGCGTCGCCTCGTCGGCTCCGGCGGCGCGACGGCCGCCCAACTCCAGGCACTCGGTGAGGAACTGGTCACCACCGGCGCCGCCAACCGGGAGGCGCTGACCAAGCTGGTCCGTTTCGAGGTCGATCGGGCCCTCGGCGCGGTCGGCCTGGCAACCGCGGATGAGGTGGCCGAGCTGACCCGACGGGTGCGCGACCTGGAACGGCAGTTGCGCGAGGCGCGGACCGCCGAGCCGTCCGGCGCGCCGCCGGCCGGTTCCACCGCACAGCCTGACCCGACCCGCGCCGCACAGCCCGACGCCGGTCTGGTGCCGTCGGACGGCGAGGCGGGCGCTCCGGTCTCCGCGCCGGTGGCCAAGAAGGCCATCGCGAAGAAGGCCGTGGCCAAGAAGGCCATCGCGAGGAAGCCACCGGCGACGATCAGCCGGACCACCGACGAGGCCCCGACTCCGGCGGACATGCCGACCAAGAAGGCGGTCGGCGAGCAGCGGCCGGACGACACCCGGTGAGCGTCGCGCCGACCGACCGGAGCCCTCGGTGACCGGTGGCGTGCGCCCGGGCCCGCCGCCCGGCGCGCGTCCAGGCCCGCAGCCGGGCATCCGGCCCGGTCCGCCCGCCAGCGGGTCGTTCGCCGCCCGACCGGGCCCGCCAGCGAGCGTCCGCCCGGGCCCGCCGCCGGAGCTGGGGGACGACGAGGCGCGGCACCCTGCCGTCGACGCCGCGGTGCAGGCCATGGCCAACGCGGCGACGCTCGCCCCGGCGGACCAGATCGCGCAGTACGAGGCGGCCTACGAGACGCTGCGGGAAACCCTCGCCACCATCGACCAGACCTGAGCGGGACGACCAGGCCTGAGCAGACCGGAGAACCACCCATGGCACGTCGTAACCGGCTGGACGCCGAACTCGTCCGCCGCGGTCTGGCCCGCTCCCGCGAGCAGGCCGCCGCGCTGGTGGAGGCCGGCCGCGTCCAGCTGCGCGGGGTGCCCGCGCGCAAGGCCGCCGCGATGGTCGACCCCGCCGACCCGCTGCTGGTCACCGGCGCCGACCCGGCCGAGGAGTACGTCTCCCGGGGCGGGCACAAGCTCGCCGGCGCGTTGGCCGTGTTCGGTCCCGCCGGGCTGACCGTCGCCGGCCGGCGCTGCCTGGACGCCGGCGCGTCGACCGGCGGCTTCACCGACGTACTGCTGCGCGCCGGTGCCGCCGAGGTGGTGGCCGTGGACGTCGGCTACGGGCAGCTCGCCTGGTCGCTGCGCACCGACGAGCGGGTCCGGGTCCTGGAGCGCACCAACGTTCGTACGCTCGACCCTGAGGTGATCGGCGGGCCGGTCGACCTCACGGTGGCGGACCTGTCGTTCATCTCGCTCCGGCTGGTGTTGCCGGCGCTGGCCGGCTGCACCCGGGACGACGGCGACCTGGCGTTGATGGTCAAGCCGCAGTTCGAGGTGGGCAAGGACCGGGTCGGCGCCGGTGGTGTGGTCCGCGAGCCGGCGCTGCGCGCCGAGGCGGTGCTCGACGTGGCCGCCGCGGCGGCACAGCTCGGCCTCGGGCTGGCCGACGTGGCGGCCAGCCCGCTGCCCGGGCCGAGCGGCAACGTGGAGTTCTTCGTATGGTTGCGCCGGGGCGCACCGCCGGCCGACCCGCAGCGGGTGCGGGCCGTGGTGGCGGCCGGGCCGGACGGCCTGACGACGACCGGCGACGTGCCGGACGCGGCGGCGGCGGAGGAGGTCGCAGGATGAACGCGTGCAGCGAGCGTTCCGGGACGGCACGCGGGACACGCGGCCGCACCGGGGCGGCGACGGCGACGGCTGGGCGTCGTCCCGCCGTGGACGGGCGGCCGCTGCGATGAGCCGGACCGCGCTGCTGGTGACCCACACCGGCCGTCGGCGCAGCACCGAGCACGCCCGCGCCGTCGCCGCCGATCTCATCGCCGCGGGGTTCGAGGTCCGGGTGATCGCCGAGGAGGCCGACGACCTCGACCTGCCCGGCGTGGTGCCGATCGCCGGCCCGGAGGCCGCCGAGGGCGCCGAGATCGTCTTCGCGCTCGGCGGGGATGGCACGTTCCTGCGCGCGGCCGAGCTGGCCCGTCCGGCGAAGGCGCCTCTGCTCGGCATAAACCTCGGCAAGGTGGGCTTCCTGGCCGAGGCCGAGATCAACGACCTGGACACCGCGGTCCGTGACGTCGTCGGGCGCAACTACACGGTGGACGAGCGGCTCACCCTGGATGTCACGGCCGAGTTCGACGGTGGCCCGACCATCGAGTCCTGGGCGCTCAACGAGATCAGCGTCGAGAAGGGCGAGCGGGCGCAGATGCTCGAACTCCTCGTCGACGTGGACGGCCGGCCGCTGTCCCGTTACGGATGCGACGGCGTGGTCTGCGCCACCCCCACCGGCTCCACCGCGTACGCGTTCTCCGGCGGCGGGCCGGTGGTCTGGCCGGAGGTGGAGGCGCTGCTGCTGGTGCCGATCAGCGCGCACGCGTTGTTCAGCCGTCCGCTGGTCACCGCCCCGACGTCCACGTTCGTGATCACCGTCGACCCGTTCACCACCCTCGCCGTGCTCTGCTGCGACGGGCGACGGGTCTACGACCTGCCGCCCGGCGCCCGGGTCACGGTGCGCAGAGGCGCGCTGCCGGTGCGCATCGTCCGGTTGCGGGCCCGCCCGTTCACCGACCGGCTGGTCGCCAAGTTCGGGCTGCCCGTGCACGGCTGGCGCGGCTCTCGCCGCTGACCCGCCGCCCGGCACGGCATCGCCTCGACGGGGCGACGGGATCCCGGATGTCCGGTGGAAACCCGCCGGACATCCGACGGCCCGCCGTCCGCCGCCCGATGTCCACCTGGCGACATGTCGCTGGTGCGGCGCACCGCAGCTAGTGACCAGCCGACGCGCTGCGTCGCAGACTCCGATCGGTCGATCTCCCTGAGACCGGCCCCCCTGGAGTAGAGGAGCGCATCGCATGCAATGGCCCCCACGCTGGCTGACCGCCGGCGCGGTCGGCGCGCTGGTCGTCGGGCTCGCCGCACCGGCGTCCGCCGACCCGCCCGCCCGGCCCACCGGCCCGAACCCGGGTCCGACCGTCCCGGGTACCGCGCCCGTCCACATCACCCTCATCACCGGCGACCAGGTCGCACTGGTGCAGGCGGCGCCCGGCCGGCTGGCCGCCACCGTCCGCCCCGGCCCCGGCCGCGAGCGGATCACCTTCCACACCGTGGAGGCCGACGGCGGGCTGCGGGTGCTGCCCAGCGACGTCGTGCCGTACGTCTCCGCAGGGGTGCTCGACCCGAACCTGTTCGACGTGCAGGAGCTGGCCGCCGACGGGTACGGCGACGCCGCGCAGGGCGCGCTGCCGCTGATCGTGCGCTACCAGGAGCCGGCCGCCGGCCGGGTCCGGCCGCTCGCCGGCGCCACCGACGCCCGGCCGCTGGAGAGCATCAACGGCGCGGCGCTGCGGGTCGGCAAGGGTGACCTCGGCGGCCTGTGGACGACGCTGCGCGGCACCCCGCAGGCCCGTACCGCCGGTGCGCAGGCCCGGCTCGGCGCCGGCGTCGCCCGGATCTGGCTGGACGGGAAGGTCCGCCCGACGCTGGAGCACAGCGTGCCGCAGATCGGCGCCCCGGCGGCCTGGGCGGCCGGCCGGGACGGCAACGGCGTGAAGGTGGCGGTGCTCGACACCGGCGTCGACGCCACCCACCCCGACCTGGCCGGGCGGATCACCGAGGCGCAGGACTTCTCCGGCAGCGGCAGCGCCAACGACGGGCACGGCCACGGCACCCACGTGGCGGCCACCATCGCCGGCAGCGGCGCCGCCTCCGCCGGGCTGCGCAAGGGCGTCGCCCCCGGCGCGCGACTGCTGGTCGGCAAGGTGCTCGACGACGCCGGCTCCGGCTACGAATCGTCCATCATCGCGGGCATGGAGTGGGCCGCCCACTCCGGCGCGAAGGTCGTCAGCATGAGCCTCGGCGGCTCCGCCACCGACGGCACCGACCCGATGAGCCAGGCCGTCAACGACCTGACCGCCGAGACCGGGGCCCTGTTCGTCATCGCCGCCGGCAACGAGGGCGCGGCGCGTACCGTCGGCTCGCCAGGCGCGGCCGCCGCGGCGCTCACCGTCGGCGCGGTCGACCGCGACGACAACCTCGCGGACTTCTCCAGCCGCGGCCCGCGGCTCGGCGACAACGGCCTCAAGCCGGAGATCACCGCGCCGGGCGTCGGCATCATCGCCGCCCGGGCCGCTGGCACCACCATGGGTACGCCGGTGGGGGACGCGTACACGACGGCGTCCGGCACCTCGATGGCCACCCCGCACGTCGCCGGCGCGGCCGCGATCCTCGCCCAGGAACACCCGGACTGGACGGCCGGGAAGCTCAAGGACGCGCTGGTGAGCACCACGAAGGCGAACCCGGAGCTGACCGTCTTCGAGCAGGGCGGCGGCCGGGTCGACGTGGCCCGGGCGCTCAGCCAGCGGGTGTACGGCTCGGGCACCGCCGACTTCGGTCGGGTGTCCACCGGCGGTGCGGCGGTCGAGCGGACCGTCACGTACACCAACGGCACGGCGGCCCCGCAGACCCTGCGGCTGGCCCTGGAGCTGCGCAACCTGGACAGCGGCGCGGCCGAGGCCGACGGGGTCACCGTCGGCGGCGGCGAGGTCACCGTGCCGGCGGGCGGCAGCGTGGCCGTTCCGCTGCGCGCCGACCCGGCGAAGCTGGACCGTGGCCCGCACGGCGGGTGGCTGGTGGCCACCGGCGCGGACGGCGTGGCGGTGCGTACGGCGGTCGGGCTCACCCTGAGCGGCCCGCAGCACACGGTCACCTTCCGGGTGCTGGACATGCAGGGGCAGCCGGGCATGTCGCCGGTGCTCACCCTCTTCGGCGAGCACCCCGAGTCCGACTACATCGGCTGGGCCGGCGGCGAGACGCAGGTGCAGGTCGAGGAGGGCCCCTACCTGGTCGAGGCGCTGATCGAGCACGGCGCTCCGCTGGACGAGCAGATCACCCTGGTCACCGACCCGGAGCTGATGGTCACCGGGGACGTCACCGTGGTGCTCGACCCGCGCAAGGGCACCCCGGTGCGGATCGAGACGCCGAAACCGACCGAGCAGCGGGCCGCGATCAGCTTCTACGAGCACCGGGTCTTCGGCAACGGCCGGCAGGTCGACCACGGCGTGATGACCTTCAGCACCATCCAGCAGGTCAACGTCACGCCGACCCGCGCGGTGCGCCAGGGCGAATTCGAGTTCGCCTCGCGCTGGCAGCTGGTCGCACCGATGGTGGACGCCCGGATCAGCGGATTCTCCGGTCCGCTGGACATCAACCTGATGGGTTATTCGCCGGCGCCGATCGGACGGCAGAAGCTGCCGCTGGTCTGGGCCGGCACCGGCACCCCCGCCGAGCTGGCCGGGGTGCGGGGCGCCGCGGCACTGCTCAGCGGCAGCCCGGATGTCTCCGAGGAGGAGCAGATCGCGGCGGCCGCGGCGGCCGGTGCGAAGTCGGTGCTCATCGTCCGCCCGGCGGACTTCAGCGCGTGGACCGTCTGGAACCCGGTGGGCGACCGGCTTCCCGTGCCCGCGATGGCGGTGGCGTACGACGACGGGCAGCGGTTGATCGCGACGGTCCGCAAGGGCCGCGCGACGCTGGACCTGACGCTGACCGTGGACAGCCCGTACCTGTACGACGTGTGGCAGGTCTCGAAGGGTCGGGTGCCGGAGCGGATCGTGCACACGGTCACCGCGAAGAACACCGCCGAGGTGACCGCCCGCTACGGTGACGTCGGCGGTTCGGAGTGGGCCACCGAGCAGCGGTTCGGCTGGCGTCCGTGGCAGGAGACCTCCTGGAACGACGACCAGCGGCTGGTGCGTACCGGCACCACCCGGCAGGAGTTCGTCAGCGCCGGTGACAACTGGTGGCAGCACCAGGTCCTGCACAAGCTCACCTGGTCCTGGGGTCGTCTGCTCGGCGGGCTCACCCAGCAGCCCAGGCGGTACGACGCTGACGACCGGGACACCGAGAGCTGGCACGTCCCGGTGGTCCGTCCGGCCGTCCCGGCCGGCGCTGCGGTGCCGGTGCCGTCCCGCACCGGGGACACGTTGGACCTGCGGGTGGCCGAGTATGTCGACGCCGACGGGCACTACAGTCCGGCCGGCGGCAGCGAGGAGTCGGACTCCGTCGAGGCCCGGCTCAGTCGGGACGGGAAGCAGATCGCCGACCTTTCCGGCGGGTGGGCACCGGTGCACACCACGGCGGAGTCGGCCCGCTACCGGCTCGACCTGACCACGCGGCGGTCCTCGGACGAGTGGCGCTACGCCACCCGTACCGAGACGGCCTGGCAGTTCACCTCGGCCCGCCCGGCCGAGGAGAAGGCCCGGCCGCTGCCGCTGCTCCAGGTCGACTACCAGGTCCCGGCCGACCTGCGCGGCCAGGTGGCCGGCGGTCGGACGCACCGGCTGGGGTTGAGCCTGCGCCAGCCGGCGGGCGTGCCGGCGCCGACCGGCACCAGCCTGCGGGTCGAGGTGTCCTTCGACGGCGGGAAGACCTGGCGCAAGGTGCCGGTGAAGGGCTCCGGCACCCGGTTCACCGCCACCGTCCCGGCCGGCCGGGGCACGGTGTCCCTGCGGGTGCACGGCAGCGACCGGGCCGGTAACACCGTCGACCAGACCGTGGTCGACGCGTACGGGCTGCGCTGACGCGCGCGGGGCGGGGCGGCCGTGGGCCGTCCCGCCCCTTCGCTCAGATCCAGCCCCGCCGGGCGACCTGGAAGGCCAGCCCGGGCCGGGTGTCCACGCCGGCGGCGGCCATCAGGTCGGCGAGTCGGCGCTGCACGGTCCGACGGCTCACCCCGAGTTGCGAGGCGATGGACTTGTCCGGCACCCCGGCCACGAACAGCGACAGCAGCCGCGCCTCGTCGGCGTCCGGTCGGTAGCCGTCGCCGGGGTGGTCGTCGGGGTCGTCGGGCCTGCGGCTCTCGGACGCCGGCACGGCCAGCGGGTCGTCCAGGCGCAGCCGGGTCGCCACCCGCCAGTGGCTCTCGAAGAGGGCGAGCAGCGCGTCGAGCAGTTGACTGCGGCCGATCACGGCGGCGCTCGGCTCGCCGCCGTCGCGGTCGGGCACGAGCGGGCAGATGGCGGTGCGGGCGTCCACGATGGCGAGTCGGACCGGCAGCCGGTCCAGGACGCGGGCCTGCTCGCCGGCGGCGACCCCCTTGGCCAGGTCGGCCAGCGCGCCCGGTTCCAGCAGCAGGTCCCGCTCGTAGATGGCCCGGTAGTTCACCCCGCGGGCCAGCGCGTCGAACTCCTCGACGTTCTCCGGGCCGGCCATCGCGAGGGGGTTCGTCCGGCAGAACCAGAGCACCTCGGTACGCGCCGAGTTCTGCAGATCGCGGAGCCGGTCCCGGAGCATCCGCGCCCCGGTGATCACCTCGACCAGGTGGTCACCGTGGTGACGGCGCAGCCCGGACCGGTACTCCTCGGCCAGTTGGGTGACCCGCCGCCGGGCCGCCTCCAGGTCCTCCTGTCGGCGCAGCAGCGCCGCGCCGAGGGCGACGTCCGGTGCCCTCGGGCGCAGCGGGGCGTCCGGGTCGGTGTCGGTGGGCAGCACCAGGCCCTTGATCCGTAGGGCCTCGACCTGCGCGACGACCTGCGCCCGCGGGCGTTGCAGCCGCTGGACCAGCTCGTCGATCCGGGCCGTGGTGAGCTGGAGCAGGCAGCGGTAGAGCTCCTCTTCAGCCGGGGTCAGGCCGATCACGTCCAACACGGGGCAGAACTGTACGTCGGCCCGGTGCCGGCCGTACGGCGACCTGCCCCGCGGCTCCGTCGGCTGGTCAAGTGTCGGGCCACGCGTCTACTGTCGGTTGCTGTGCTGGAAGAGCTGCGCATCACCGGACTGGGCGTCATCGAGGACACCACGCTGCCGTTGACCGGCGGGATGAACGTCATCACCGGCGAGACCGGTGCGGGCAAGACGATGGTGGTCACCGGCCTCGGCCTGCTCTTCGGGGGCCGGGCCGACGCCGGGCGGGTCCGTGCCCAGCCCGGGCGGGCCGTGGTGGAGGGGCGGCTGCGCCTGCAGGGCCGGGTCGCCGACGCGGTGTACGCCCGGATCACCGACGCCGGCGGCGACCCCGACGAGGACGGTTCGCTGCTGCTGAGCCGCACGGTGACGGTGGAGGGCCGGTCCCGTGCCCACCTCGGTGGCCGGAGCATGCCGGTGTCGATGCTCGGTGAGGTGGGTGAGCAGGCGGTGGCCGTGCACGGCCAGTCCGACCAGCTGCGGCTGCTGCGCCCGGCCGAGCAGCGGGCGGCACTGGACCGGTTCGCCGGCCCGGCGCACGAGAAGCTGCTCGACGCGCTGCGCGAGGCGTACACCGGTTGGCGGCGGATCGTCGACGACCTGGCCGACCGCCGCCGCAACGCCCGCGAGCGCAACCAGGAGGCCGACCTGCTGCGGCTCGGCCTCGACGAGATCACCCGGGTCGATCCGCAGCCCGGTGAGGATGACGAGCTGAAGGCCGAGGCGCAGCGCCTCGAGCACGCCGAGGGGCTGCGTACGGCCGCGCAGGTGGCCCAGCAGTGCCTGGCCGGCGGCGCGGAGGCGGCCGACGAGACACCGGACGCGACGGCGCTGCTGGGCACCTCCCGGCGCACCCTGGAGGCGCAGTCCGGCACCGATCCGGCGCTCGGTGAGCTGGCGGCCCGGCTGGAGGAGGCGGCCACCCTGGTCACCGACGTCTCCGCCGAGCTGTCGGCGTACCTGGCGACGCTCGACGCGGATCCGGCCCGGTTGCAGCACATCTACGAGCGGCGGGCCGCGCTGCGCGCGCTGACCCGCAAGTACGCCGACGACGTCGACGGGGTGATCGCGTGGGCCGAGCGGGCCCGCACCCGACTGTCCGACCTGGACACCTCCGACGACCTGCTCGACGAGTTGGAGCGCGAGGGGCAGCGGCTGGCGGGCGAGGTGGCCGATCTGGCCGGTCGGGTGTCGGTCTCCCGACAGGAGGCGGCCGTCCGCTTCGCCGATCAGGTCACCGTCGAGCTGGCCGGCCTGGCCATGCCGCACGCCCGGATCGAGGTCGCGGTGCTGCCCCGCCCGGCCGGACGGTCCGAGCCGTCGCTGCCGGTCAACGGCGCCGAGGTGGGCATCGCCCCGGACGGCGGCGACGAGGTGGAGCTGCGGTTGCTGGCCCACCCGGGCGCGCCGTCGCTGCCGTTGCAGCGCGGCGCCTCCGGCGGTGAGCTGTCCCGGGTGATGCTCGCCATCGAGGTGGTCTTCGCCGGTTCGGGTGGCCCGCCCACGCTGGTCTTCGACGAGGTCGACGCGGGGGTCGGCGGTCAGGCGGCGGTGGAGATCGGCCGGCGGCTGGCCCGGCTGGCCCGCAGCCACCAGGTGCTGGTCGTCACCCACCTGCCGCAGGTGGCGGCGTTCGCCGACCGGCACCTGGTGGTGGCGAAGGACACGGGCGGCGCGGTGACCACGAGCGGTGTGCGGGTGGTGGAGGACACTGAGCGGGCCCGGGAGCTGGCTCGGATGCTCGCTGGTTTGCCAGATTCAGATCTGGGTATCGCCCACGCCGAGGAGCTTCTGGCCGTGGCGGCCAAGGAACGGCGGCCGTGACGCCGCGTATTGTGGGCGCAAGCACACCGGCTTGCGCCGACGTGTGCTTCCCTGGGTAGGCGGCCCTGCTCAGGCATGTCGCGACAGAAAAGCTGCCTCACATGCCAGGATGGTCACGATGCGTCTACCCACGTTGCGCCGGAACCGGATCGCGGAGCCGGGCAGAGTCCTCGGCACCGCGCGCCTCGATCGCCGGACAAAACGCCTGGTCGGTCGGCTACGGCCCGGTGACATCGCGGTCATCGACCACGTCGACCTGGACCGGGTGGCGGCCGATTCGTTGGTCGCCGTCGGTGTCGGGGCGGTGCTCAACGCCAAGCCCTCGGTCTCCGGCCGCTACCCGAACCTCGGCCCGGAGGTGCTGATCGCCGCCGGCATCCCGCTCCTGGACGACCTGGGGGAGGGCGTCTTCGAGCGGATCCGCGAGGGCGACCAGGTGCGCATCGAGGGCAACACGGTCTTCGCCGGTGACGAGCCGGTGGCGCACGGCAGCCTGCAGGACACCGAGTCGGTCGCCAAGGCGATGGCCGACGCCCGGGAGGGGCTGTCGGTGCAGTTGGAGGCGTTCGCCGCCAACACCATGGACTACCTCCGCCAGGAGCGCGACCTGCTGCTCGACGGCGTGGGCGTGCCGGACATCGAGACCCAGATCCAGGGGCGGCACTGCCTGATCGTGGTGCGCGGCTACGACTACAAGGCCGACCTGGACGTGCTGCGCCCGTACATCCGGGAGTTCAAGCCGGTGCTGATCGGCGTCGACGGTGGCGCCGACGCGCTGGTTGAGGCCGGATACACCCCCGACATGATCATCGGGGACATGGATTCGGTGACCGACGACGTGCTGCGCTGCGGCGCCGAGGTGATCGTGCACGCCTACCCGGACGGGCGGGCGCCCGGGCTGCCCCGGGTCAGCGGCCTCGGCGTCCCGGCGGTGACCTTCCCGGCGGCGGCGACCAGCGAGGACCTGGCCATGCTGCTGGCCGACGAGAAGGGCGCCTCGCTGCTGGTCGCGGTCGGCACCCACGCCACGCTGGTCGAGTTCCTGGACAAGGGCCGCGGTGGGATGGCCTCGACGTTCCTGACCCGGCTGAAGGTCGGCGGCAAGCTGGTCGACGCCAAGGGCGTGAGTCGGCTCTACCGGCAGAGCATCTCCGGTTCGTCGCTGCTGCTGCTGGTGCTCTCGGCGGTCGCGGCGATGGCCTCCGCGGTGGCTGTTTCCACCGTCGGGAAGGCATACCTGGGCGTGGCCGCCGAGTGGTGGGACAATCTGGTGTTCCAGCTGTACCGGCTCTTCTAGTTCCCGACCGATCAAGAGGCTGCAAGCGTGATCAACTTCCGCTACCACGTGGTGTCCCTCACCGCGGTCTTCCTGGCTCTGGCGATCGGCCTGGTGGTCGGCACGGCCGCCCTCAACGGCCCGGTCGCCGACTCGCTCAAGGAGCAGGTCACCGGGCTGCGCAAGGACAACCAGCAGTGGCGTCAGCAGGTCAACAGCATGGAGAAGCAGCTCGGGCTGGAGGAGGAGTTCGCCGAGCAGGTGTCCCAGGTCGTCCTCCCGGGCACCCTCACCGGCCGTCGCGTGCTGGTGCTCAGCCTGCCCAACGGGCGCGACCACACCGAGGGCGTGCTCAAGAAGATTCAGCTCGCCGGCGCCACCATCACCGGCCGGGTCGACCTGCAGGACAAGTTCATCAACCCGGACAACAACTCCAACCTGCTGGAGTTGGCCGTCACCGCCGCCCGGCCGACCGCGCAGACCACCGGCCTGCCCGGCAACGGGCACGGCGTGGAGACCTCCAGCGCCCTGCTGGCCAGCGTCCTGCTGGACCGGGCCCAGGGCACCGCGCCGGTCAGCGACGCCGACCGGCGGGCGGTACTCGCCGCCTACAACAACGCCGGCTACCTGACCACCGACGACAACAAGGTCACCGGGTCGGCCGAGGCCGTCGTCGTGGTCAGCGGGCAACCGTACGTCGACAAGGACTCCGACAAGCGCGACGAGTCGGTCGTCAAGATCGCCGAGCAGTTCGACCGGACCGGATCGATCGTGGTGAGCGGCAACGGCTCCACGGGCGGCAACGTGGTGGCCGTGGTCCGCGGCGACCCCGTGCTCTCCCAGACCATCTCCACGGTCGACAACGCCAACACCCTGCAGGGCCAGTTCGTCAGCGGCCTCGCCCTGGCGCAGCAGCTCACCGAGAAGAAAGCCGGCCAGTACGGCGTCGGCGACAACGCCGCCTCCGGCCTGTTGCCTAGACTGCCCCAGTGAGCGAACGACGTACCCCCGTGTCCGAAACCGACGAGGCGGCGCGTGAGCGAGCGCAGCGAGCGAACCTGAGGTACAGCAAGGCGGCGTCTTCCGCCGCTGCCGAGCGAAGCGAGGTGGCGGCGTGAAGGCGCTCGGCCGGCTGCTGATCGCCGGAGCCGGCGCCGCCGCCGCCCGGTACGCGCTGCGTGAGGTGCGTACCGCCCCGATCGGGCCAGCGCTGGAGCGCACCAACTTCCGCGGCCGCCCGGTGACCCTGGCCGCCGGGCCGGCGCTTGCCGCCGGCGCGGCCGCAGCCGGCGCGTTCGGCGCCACCAGCGCCGCCTCCGGCGGAGCCGCCCTGGTCGCCGGCCTCGGCGCGGGCGGCGTCGGGCTGTACGACGACGTGGTCGGCGCCCGCCCGGAGCAGAAGGCCGCGAAGGGCTTCACCGGTCACCTCGCCGCGCTGCGCGAGGGACGGGTCACCGCCGGGCTGGTCAAGGTCGTCGGGGTGGGCGCCGCCGGGCTGGGCGCCGCCGCGCTGCTCGCCGCCGATCCCCGGGTCGCCGCGCACCCGCGCCGCCAGCGCCACGGCGCGTTCGGCCGGGGCGTCGACGTGCTGCTCGGCGCCGGGGTGATCGCCGGCACCGCCAACCTGCTCAACCTGCTCGACCTACGCCCCGGACGGGCCATCAAGTCGGGGCTGCTGCTCGGCGCGCCCCTGAGCGGTGGCCCGCACGGCGGGATCGCCGCGGGCGCGGCCGGCGCGGCCGCCGGTCTGCTCCGCGACGACCTGGCCGAGGACGTGATGCTCGGCGACAGCGGCGCGAACGCCCTCGGCGCGGTGCTCGGCGTCGCGCTCGCCGCCCGGACCGGCCCGCTCGGCCGCGCCGGGCTGCTCGCCGTTCTCGCCGGCCTCACCGCCGCCAGCGAGAAGGTCAGCTTCACCTCGGTGATCCAGGGGACCCCGGGGCTGCGGGAGCTTGACGCACTGGGCCGGCGCGCCGACTGACGTGACCAGACCGGCACCCCTCGCCGGCGCCGGCCGGCTGGCCGGGGCAGCCGCGCTCATCGCCGTCCTCACCGTGCTCAGCCGGCTCGCCGGCTTCGGCCGTACCGCCGTGTTCACCTGGAGCCTGGCGCCCACCGACCTCGGCGGCGCCTACGTGGTGGCCAACGCGGTGCCGAACTTCATCTTCGAGATTGTCGCCGGGGGAGCGCTGGCCAGCCTGGTCGTACCGCTGCTGGCCGGTGCGGTCGCCGCCGGCGACCGGACGGCGGTGGCCCGGACCACCGGGGCGTTGCTGACCTGGACGCTGGCTCTGCTGGTGCCGCTCGCGCTGCTGGTCGTGCTGTTGGCCGGGCCGGTGATCGGGGCGCTGGGCGACGGCCTGACCGCCGCCCAGCAGCAGAGCGGGACCCGGATGCTGCGGGTCTTCGCCCCGCAGTTGCCGCTGTACGGCGTCGGCATCGTGCTCACCGGGGTGCTCCAGGCGCACCGACGCTTCGCCTGGCCGGTGCTAGCCCCGCTGCTGTCCAGCCTCACCGTGATCGTCGTCTACCTGGGGTTCACCTCGACCCAGGGCCGACTGGCCACGGTCGGCGGGGTGACTCCCGGCGGCGAGCTGCTGCTCTCGGCCGGTACCACCCTCGGCGTGGTGGTGCTGTCGCTGTCGCTGCTGATTCCGATGCGGCGGCTGCGCCTGCGGTTGCGGCCCGGGTTCGGGTTCCCCTCCGACGCGCGGGCCCGGGTCGGGGGCCTGGCAGTGGCTGGCGCGGTCACCGTCACCACGCAGCAGATCGCGCTGATCGTCAGCCTTCACCAGGTCACCTACGGCGCGCAGACCAACCCTGGGGTGTACAACCTGGCGCAGACCGTCTATCTGCTGCCCTGGGCGGTGCTGACCGTGCCGCTGGCCATCGCCGCGTACCCGACCCTGGCCGCCGCCCGCGCCGCCGGGGACGAGGACACCTACCGGGCGACCCTCGCCCCGGCCGTGCGTGGGGTGCTCCTGTTCAGCTGCCTCGGCGCGGCCGCGTTGATTGGCACCGCCGGGTCGATCGGGCAGGTCTTCTTCAGCAACGCGGCCACCGCCTCGACCGCCGCCGCCGCGATCATCGGGTTCGCGCCGGGTCTGCTCGGCTACGGCCTCTTCGCGGTGCTCACCCGGGCGCTCTACGCCCGGGGGGCAACCCGGGCGGCAACCGTCGCCACGGCGGTCGGCTGGCTGGTGGTTCCCGCCGCCGTCCTGTTGCTCGGCGTGCTGCTGCCGCTGCGGGATCGGGTACTCGCGGTGACGGCAGCGAACTCGGTGGGAATGCTGGTGCTCGGGGCGCTGCTGCTCGCGGCGGTGTGGCGCGGCGCCGGCCGTACGGCGTTGGCCGGCGCGACCCGGGCCGGCGCGGCAGGCGCTCTGGCCGCAGTGCTCGCCGCGCTCGCCGGGCTCGGCCTCACCCGGTGGTTCGACACGCCGGGCGGCGGCACCCCGACGATGGTGGCGGCACTCGGTCAGGGCATGCTGTCCGGGGTTCTGGTTGGGGTCGTGTTCCTCGCCGTGGTCTGGTTCGTCGACCGGCGGGACGTACGGCCGCTGCTGGCCGGGGTGCTGCGGCGTCTGGGCCGGGCGGGACGGCGCGGGTCGCGGGACGGGGCCGGCACGCCGACGCCGGGCGCGGTCCCCCCGAGCAGGACGACGGGAAGGAGACGGTGGTCCGGTGAGCGCGAGGAGTGAGCCGTCTCAGCCCGTCCTGCCCACCGGATGGTCGGGCAGCGTTGCGATGGTGCTCGCCTCCAGCACCGGCGGGGTCGGCCAGCACGTCCGCTCGGTGGCGCGCGGGCTCGTCGCGGCCGGTGCCACCGTGCTGGTGTGTGGGCCGGCGGCGACGCAGGAGCAGTTCGACTTCGCCGGGGTCGGCGCGCGTTTCCAGCCGGTGGAGA
This sequence comes from Micromonospora sp. NPDC005206, assembly GCF_040608175.1. Taxonomy (NCBI): domain Bacteria; kingdom Bacillati; phylum Actinomycetota; class Actinomycetes; order Micromonosporales; family Micromonosporaceae; genus Micromonospora; species Micromonospora sp. NPDC005206. The sequence continues at coordinate 18,050 of NZ_JBEXHU010000038.1, read as the reverse complement.
TTCCGGCCAGCCCGACGCCGGCCGACGCTCGCGCGGTGCTCGCCCTGCGCCGGGCGCTCGCCGCCGCCCGGGTCGACGTGGTGCACGCGCACGGTCTGCGCGCCGGGCTGGTGGCCGTGCTGGCCCGTCCGGCCGCCCCGCTGGTCGTGACCTGGCACAACGCGGTGCTCGCCGGCGGGTTGCGGGGCGGGATGTCCCGGCTCGCCGAGCGGGTGGTGGCCCGGGGCGCCCGGGTGGCCCTCGGGGCCTCCGCGGACCTGGTGGAACGGGCCGCCGCGCTGGGTGCCGCTGACGCCCGGCTCGCCCCGGTCGCCGCGCCGACGCTGCCCGCGCCGCGTCGACGCCCCGCCGCCGTGCGGGCCGAGTTCGGTGTCCGCCCGGACCAGCCGCTGATCGTCTCGGTGGGCCGGCTGCACCCGCAGAAGCGGTACGACGTGCTGATCGACGCGGCGGCCCGCTGGCGTACCCGTACTCCACCGCCGGTCGTGGTGATCGCCGGCAGTGGCCCGGCCTACCTGCCGCTGGCCGCCCGGACCTCGGCGGCCCGCGCCCCGGTGACCCTGCTGGGGCACCGCACGGACGTGGCCGACCTGCTCGCCGGCGCCGACCTCGCGGTGGTGACCAGCGACTGGGAGGCCCGGCAGCTCTTCGCCCAGGAGGCGCTGCGGGCCGGCGTACCGCTGGTGGCCACCGCGGTCGGCGGGCTGCCGGAGCTGGTCGGCGATGCCGCCGCGCTGGTCCCCGCCGGCGACGTGGACGCCGTCGACGCGGCGGTGCGCGTGTTGCTCGACGACCCGGCGGCCCGGGCCGAGCTGGGCCGGCGCGGCGCCGAGCGGGCGGCGACGTGGCCCACCGAGGCGGACACCGTGGCCGCGTTGGCGGCCCTCTACGCCGAGTTGGCAGCGACGCCCACCGGCCCGGCGACCCCGGATTCCGACGCCCCGATGACGGGACACCGGTGATGCTGCGCCGACTCGCCCCCGCCCTGTTGACCGTGCTCGTGGTGGCGTTGGGCGTCACCGCGCTGTCCGCGCGTCCGCCGCAGGGCAGTCCGGAGCGCACCGCTGACTTCGTGGTGCTCGCCGGGATCGCGGGGCTGCGCTGGGAGGACGTGGATCCGCAGACCACTCCGACGCTGTGGCGGATGGCCCAGGACGGCTCGATCGGCTCGCTGTCGGTGCGCTCCGCGCACCGGCCCACCTGTCCGGTGGACGGCTGGTTGACCCTGGGCGCGGGCAGCTTCGCCGCGTGGAACGGCAGCCGGTCGGCCGGTGGCTGCCCGCCGGCCGGGGTGGTTGTGGAGCAGCCGGACGGCATCGGCGCGAACCTGCCCGATCAGGAGAGCGTGGTCCAGTACAACCAGCAGCGGCTGCCCTGGGACACCATGCCCGGGTCGCTGTCGGAGTCGGTGCGCTGCTCGGTCGCGGTCGGTCCGGGTGCGGCGGTGGCCGCCGCCCGACCGTTCGGCCGGGTCGACCGGTACGCGTCGGGGCTGCCGGCCGATCCGCGCGCGCTGCTCGGCTCGTGCGTGCTGAGCATCGTCGACCTCGGCACGGTCGACGGGACCGACCCGGCGGCGCGCGCCGCGGCGGCCCGCTCGGCGGACGCCCAGCTGGCCCGGGTGCTGGCCGCCCGGCCGCCGCGTTCACTGGTGCTGGTCGCCGGGGTCTCCGACACCGCCCAGCCGTCCCGACTGCACGTGGCGGTGGCCGACGGGCCGGGCTGGGAGCGGGGCTGGCTCACCTCGGCCAGCACCGGCCGGGACGGCTACCTGCAACTTGTCGACCTCGCGCCGACCGCGCTGGCCGCGCTGGGCCGGCCGATGCCGGAGCGGCTCTTCCTCGGCCGGCCGGCGGTCAGCACCGGCGGCCGCCCGGCCGACCTGGCCGAGGCGATCACCGTGCCGGCCGACGCGGACCAGGAGGCGGCCGCGCAGCGGACCGTCTCCGGCCGGTTCTTCACCCTGCTCGCCGGGTTGCAGGTCCTGCTGGCCCTCGCGGTGCTGCCGCTGCTGCGTCGGGCCCGCCCGCACGCCGGGCCGGCGGGGCCGACGCCGGCGCCCGCGCGGGTCGTGGCGGTGGTGGAGCTGCTGCTGGTGGCCGCGGCGTTGACCGTGCCGGCGGCGCTGCTCGCCGACGCGGTGCCGTGGTGGCGCGGCGAGCATTCAGGTTGGATCTTCGCCGGGGTCACCGCGCTGCTGGTGGCGGCCGGCACCGCGGCGGTCCGGTTCGTCCCCGGGTACGCGGGCACCCTCGGCCCGTTCGGCGCGGTGGCCGGCCTCACCACCCTCGTCGTCGGGTTGGACGTGCTCACCGGGGCCCGTCTCCAGCTCAACGGCGTGGTCGGCTACTCCGCGTTGCAGGGTGGCCGGTACTCCGGCCTGAGCACGGTCGGGTTGGGGGTGTTCCTCGCCGGCGCGCTGCTGAGCGCGGGCTGGCTCGCCCAGCGGGTGCACCGCACCTGGCGGCCGGCGGTGATGGTGGCCGTCGGTGGTCTCGCCGTCGTGGTGGTCGGCAGCCCGTACCTGGGCGCCGATCCGGTCGGCGCGATCGCGTTGACCGCCGGGCTGAGCGTGGCCGCCGCGATCAGCGCCGGCGGCTGGCTGACGATCAGCAGGCTGGCCTGGGCCACCATGGCCGCCCTGGCGGTCGGCATCGGCTTCGCCGTGGTGGACCTGCGCCGTCCGGCGGCGGAGCGGGGCAGCCTGGGTCGGTTCCTGTCCGCCGTGGGCGACGGCACCGGCGGGTTCACCGTGCACCGGTCCAGCGCCGCGAACTTCGAGACGCTGGTCAACAGCCCGCTGACCCTGCTGGCTCTGGCCGGTGGCCTGCTGGTGTGGTTCGCCCTGTTGCAGCCGTGGGGCGGGCTGACGCGACTGTTCGGCATCTACCCGGCCGTCCGGGCCGCGCTGGCCGGTACCGCGGTCGCCGCGGTGCTCGGTGGCGTGCTCGACGGCGCGGCGCTGGACATCGCGGGGGCCGCCGCCGCGGTGGTGGTGCCGGTGGCCGCGCTGGCCTCGCTGCGGGTGCTCCGGCACGCCGCGGACCGCACCCGCCCGGGCGGGGGGCGTGCCCGCGACGACGGCGCCGACGACGATTCCGGCTTCGGCGGGACCGGGCCGGCTGGTGGCGGTGACGGCCCGACCGGCGGTGGTGGGCCCCTGGGCGCGGTTCATCCCCGCCCGATCAGCGGCCCGCCCGCCGGCCCACCAGGAAAGGCCGGGCGACCCCCGGACGCGGCCACGCCGGCGGAAAGCGCGCCCGACGACCCGGACACCCCGGAGCCGGACGCCCCGGCGGCGCCGGCGCAACGACCGGCCGACCCGTCGGAGGCCGACCCCTCGGACACCGCGCCGACGGTGGCGCGGCCGCCCCGGCAGGTCACCCGATCATCGACCGAGGTTGCCGCCCCCTGAGTGCCGGGACGCCGTCGTGGTGCCCCGAGGTGTCGCACCCGGGTGCGGCCTGCGAGTACCCGTCCGGGAGGTGTTACCGTGGAATCCCGTGGATCGCGTGATCACTTTGCTGATCAAGCACGGCGGTCTGCATGACCGCGACAGACGACACGGGAGCAGGCCTTGGCCCCATCAGCACGGACGACCAGGCACATTTTCGTCACCGGGGGCGTCGCCTCCTCGCTGGGTAAGGGCCTCACCGCCTCCAGCCTCGGCAACCTGTTGACCGCGCGCGGGCTGCGCGTCGTGATGCAGAAGCTCGACCCCTACCTCAACGTCGACCCGGGAACGATGAACCCGTTCCAGCACGGCGAGGTCTTCGTCACCGAGGACGGCGCCGAGACCGACCTCGACGTCGGGCACTACGAGCGTTTCCTGGACCGGGCGCTGTCCGGCAAGGCGAACGTCACCACGGGCCAGATCTACTCCGACGTGATCGCCAAGGAGCGGCGCGGCGAGTACCTGGGCGACACCGTCCAGGTCATCCCGCACATCACCAACGAGATCAAGTCCCGGATCCTGGCGATGGGCGACCCGGACGACGACGGCCACGTCCCCGACGTGGTGATCACGGAGGTCGGCGGCACGGTCGGCGACATCGAGTCGCTGCCGTTCCTGGAGGCGATCCGCCAGGTCCGCCACGACCTTGGCCGGGACAACTGCTTCTACCTGCACGTCTCGTTGGTGCCGTATCTGGCGCCGTCGGGTGAGCTGAAGACCAAGCCGACCCAGCACTCGGTGGCTCAGCTGCGCAACATCGGCATCCAGCCGGACGCCATCGTGCTGCGCTGCGACCGGGAGATCCCGGAGAAGCTCAAGGAGAAGCTGTCGCTCTACTGCGACGTGGACGCCGAGGCGGTCGTCGCCGCGCCGGACGCGCCGAGCATCTACGACATCCCGAAGGTGCTGCACCGCGAGGGGCTGGACGCGTACGTGGTGCGCCGGCTCGGGCTCTCCTTCCGGGACGTGGACTGGACCAGCTGGGACGACCTGCTGGAGCGGGTGCACCGGCCCCGGCACACGGTCACCGTCGCGGTGGTCGGCAAGTACGTCGACCTGCCCGACGCGTACCTGTCGGTGAGCGAGGCGATCCGGGCGGCCGGGTTCGGCCACCGCGCCCGGGTGCAGCTGCGCTGGGTGCCCAGCGACGAGTGCGTCACCCCGGCCGGCGCCGCGGCGGCCCTGGCGGGCGTGGACGGCATCCTCATCCCCGGCGGTTTCGGGGTGCGCGGCATCGAGGGCAAGATCGGCACCGCCCGGTACGCCCGGGAGAACGGCATCCCGCTGCTCGGCCTCTGCCTCGGCCTGCAGTGCATGACCATCGACGTGGCCCGGCACCTGGCCGGCCTGGACGGCGCGAACTCGCTGGAGTTCGACGAGCAGGCCGCGCACCCGGTCATCGCCACGATGGCCGACCAGGAGGACATCGTCGCCGGCAAGGGCGACCTGGGCGGCACGATGAGGCTCGGCGCGTACCCGGCGACGCTGACCGAGGGCTCGATCGTCGCCGAGGCGTACGGGAGCACCGACATCAGCGAGCGGCACCGGCACCGGTACGAGGTGAACAACGCCTACCGGGACGCGCTGACCAAGGCGGGCCTGCACATCTCCGGCACCTCGCCGGACGGCCGGCTGGTCGAGTTCATCGAGCTGGACCGGGGTCTGCACCCGTTCTTCGTGGCCACCCAGGCGCACCCGGAGCTGAAGAGCCGCCCCACCCGCCCGCACCCGCTGTTCGCCTCGTTCGTCAAGGCCGCCGTGGCGTACTCGCAGGCCGACCAGCTTCCGGTCGACCTGGACGCGGCGACGGAGGCCCCGACGGCGCGTCGGGCCGCCCGCAACGGCGCCGCGACGAAGGCGTCGTCCGCGTCGTGAGCGAGGGCGGCGAGCGGGCCAACGGGCACAGCGGCGCGGCGCGAAGCGCCGTCGAGCACCGCTACCAGGTGCGCTCGCGCGAGGAGCGCTACCAGGGCCGGATCTTCGCCGTGGTCAGCGAGGAGGTGACCATGCCGGGCGGCGGGACCGCGATGCGTGACCTCGTCCGGCATGTCGGGGCGGTGGCCGTGGTGGCGCTCGACGACGCCGGCCAGGTGGTGCTGATCCGCCAGTACCGGCATCCGGTCGGCCGGCACCTGTGGGAGTTGCCGGCCGGGCTCATGGACGTGTCCGGCGAGGAGTTGCCGGCCGCCGCGCTGCGGGAGTTGGCCGAGGAGGCCGACCTCACCGCCGGGCGGATCGACGTCCTGGTCGACCTGCACAGCTCGCCCGGGTTCACCGACGAGATGGTCCGGGTCTACCTGGCCCGGGACCTGGCCGACGTGCCGGCCGGCGAGCGCCACGACCGCCGGGACGAGGAGGCCGACCTCCAGGTCGTGCGGATCGACCTGGACGAGGCCGTCGGCATGGTCCTGGCCGGCGAGATCACCAACGCCTCCGCGGTGGCCGGGCTGCTGGCCGCGGCCCGCGCCCGGGACACCGGCTGGTCGGCGCTGCGTCGCGCGGACGCACCGCTGCCGCGCTGAGAGGTCGCCGCCGGACCGCACCCGGGCGGCACCGGCGAGGGGTACGCGCGAAAGGGCCCCGCGGCACGCGTGCCGCGGGGCCCTTGTCCTGGTCCGGTCAATCAGTCGCGCAGCGGCCGGCCCTGCGCGTCCGTGCCGCCGTTGACCAGGATGAGGATGCCGTCGATGAGGCCCCAGATGCTGCCGAAGCCGAGGGTGCACACGCTCACGACGAGCTGCAGCACACCGATCTTGATGTCGCCGATGTAGAACCGACCGGCGCCGAAGAAGCCGAGCAGGATGCCGAGGACGCCCGCGACGACCTTGCTCTTGTCGGAGACGCCCTGGGGGTACCCCGGCTGGTAAGGAGGAGTGGTCATGGGCCGACACATTAGTGATCCACTCGCCCGCTGTCCGCAGCGGGACCCACCAGATGGGACGATAATGGGCGAACATTGTCCTGACGGCTGAGGTTGCCCCCCACCGCCGACCCGGTCGATGCCCTGACACTCCGTCAGGTCACCCCGGCACCGGATGCCACTGTGCTGGCCCGCGGCGGGGTCGGGCGCGCCTAGACTGCCGCCGGCGGGACCGGTGGACCGCGGTGGCAACGGGGCCGTCGCGGCACCGAGCAGTCGGGGGAGAGCAGCCCCGAAGAGAGGTGTCTGCATCGTGAAGGTCGGAATCCCGCGCGAGGTCAAGAACCACGAGTACCGCGTGGCGATCACGCCGGCGGGCGTCAACGAATTCACCCGCAGCGGTCACCAGGTCTTCGTCGAGTCCGGCGCCGGCATCGGCTCCAGCATCAGCGACGAGGAGTTCGCCACGGCGGGCGCCAAGATCCTCGCCACCGCCGACGAGGTGTGGGAGACCGCCGAGCTGGTGCTCAAGGTCAAGGAGCCGATCGCCGAGGAGTACCACCGGATGCGCGAGGGGCAGGTGCTCTTCACCTACCTGCACCTGGCCGCCTCCAAGGAGTGCACCGACGCGCTGATCGACCGGAAGGTCACCGGCATCGCGTACGAGACCGTCGAGCTGCCCGACCGGTCGTTGCCGCTGCTCGCCCCGATGTCCGAGGTGGCCGGCCGGCTCGCCCCGCAGGTGGGCGCCTTCTACATGATGCGCACCGGCGGTGGGCGCGGCGTGCTGCCCGGCGGCGTCTCCGGGGTGTACGCGGCCAAGACCGTGGTCATCGGCGCCGGCGTGTCCGGCATGAACGCCGCCGTGATCGCGCTGGGCCTGCAGTCCGAGGTGCTGCTGCTGGACAAGAACGTCGCCCGGCTGCGCCAGGCCGACGCCATCTACCGGGGCCACCTGCAGACCGTCGCCTCCAACGCGTACGAGATCGAGCGGGCCGTGCTCGACGCGGACCTGGTCATCGGCGCGGTGCTGGTGCCCGGCGCCAAGGCGCCGACCCTGATCTCCAACGAGCTGGTCTCCCGGATGAAGCCGGGCAGCGTGCTGGTCGACATCGCCATCGACCAGGGTGGCTGCTTCGAGGACTCGCGCCCCACCACGCACGCCGACCCGGTCTACAAGGTGCACGAGTCGATCTTCTACTGCGTGGCGAACATGCCCGGCGCGGTGCCGAACACCAGCACCTACGCGCTGACCAACGTCACCCTGCCGTACGCGCTGGAGCTGGCCAACCAGGGCTGGCGCGAGGCGCTGCGTCGCGACCCGGCGCTGGCGCTGGGCCTGAACACCCACGACGGCCGGGTGACCTACGGCCCGGTCGCCGAGTCGCACGGCATGGACGTGCTCCCGCTGGCCGACGTGCTGGCCTGAGCGGCGGCGGGCTGACCGGCATCGCGGACGGGGCCGGCGCGGGCGAGCAGCCCGCGCCGGCCCTGCGCCGTGCCGTCCGCGGCTACCTCGACCACCTCACCGTCGAGCGGGGCCTGTCCGCCAACACCCTCGCCTCGTACCGCCGGGACCTGGACCGCTACCTCACCACCCTGGTGGACGCCGACATCACCGACCTCGCGTCGGTCGGCGCCGGCGTCGTCGAATCGCACCTGGCCCGGCTGCGCGCCGGCGACGACGCGCACCCGCCGCTGGCGGTCTCCTCCGCCGCCCGCGCGGCCAGCGCGGTACGCGGCCTGCACCGCTTCGCGCTGCGCGAGGGGCTGGCCGGGGCCGACCCCAGCCGCGACGTCCGCCCACCCACCCCGCCGCGCCGGCTGCCCCGGGCGCTGCCGGTCGACGACGTGGTCCGGCTGCTGGAGACCGCCGGCCCGGTCACCGCGAGCGGCGAGGGCGCGCCGCTCGCGCTGCGCGACCGGGCGCTGCTGGAATTCCTGTACGGCACCGGCGCGCGGATCTCCGAGGCGGTCGGCGCCGCGGTCGACGACCTCGACGCCGACGAGGGCACCGTGCTGCTGCGCGGCAAGGGCGGCCGGGTGCGCCTGGTGCCGATCGGCGGTTACGCCGTGCAGGCGGTGCGCGCCTACCTGGTTCGGGCCCGGCCCGGGCTGGCCTCGGCCGGCCGGGGCACCCCGGCGGTCTTCCTCAACGCCCGCGGCGGCGCGTTGACCCGGCAGGGCGCCTGGGCCATCCTGCGCCGCGCGGCCGGCCGTGCCGGGCTGCCGGTCGACGGGCCCGCCGCGGTCTCCCCGCACACCCTGCGCCACTCGTACGCCACCCACCTGCTCGACGGCGGCGCCGACGTGCGGGTGGTCCAGGAACTGCTCGGGCACGCGTCGGTGACCACCACCCAGGTCTACACACTGGTGACCGTCGAGCGGCTGCGCGAGGTGTACGCCACCGCCCACCCGCGTGCCCGGGGCTGAGCCCGGTCGCGGTCGGTCCCGACACGCCGGGCCGGTGCCGAAGCCCCTGCTGGTCGGTGGCGTACAGTCGGCATCGGCGCGGACCTCCTGGGGCGACACGACCGGGGTGCGCAGCGGCGCCGCGAAGGACGTCGGACGGCTCCGACGCCGGGTGGGTCGTCGGGAGGGGGCAACGAGCACATGGCTGGCAACGGTGACCGTGCCGAGACCTGGACGTCGGAGCTCCGCGAGCAGCAGGCCACGCTCGGTGCGGACCTGGGTCCGGCAGATCCGGCGGCATACACGATGCGCAAGCCGATCCCCGAGCCGATGCCCACCGATCGGCACGGCCCGGCGCGCATCATCGCGATGGCCAACCAGAAGGGCGGCGTCGGCAAGACCACCACCACCATCAACCTGGGCGCGGCGCTGGCCGAGTACGGCCGCAAGGTGCTGCTGGTCGACTTCGACCCGCAGGGCGCGCTCTCGGTGGGGCTGGGGGTCAACCCGCACAACCTCGACCTGTCCATCTACAACCTGCTCATGCAGGACGACATCGTCGCCGAAGACGTCGTGATCAAGACCGACGTGGCGGGGCTGCACCTGCTGCCGGCCAACATCGACCTCTCCGCCGCCGAGATCCAGCTCGTCAACGAGGTCGCCCGGGAGATGGCGCTGGCCCGGGTGCTGCGAACGGTCCGCAAGGAATACGACTACATCCTGATCGACTGCCAGCCCTCGCTCGGCCTCCTGGCGATCAACGCGCTGACCGTCGCGCACGGCGTGCTCATCCCACTCGAGTGCGAGTTCTTCAGCCTGCGCGGCGTAGCGCTGCTGCTGGACACCATCGACAAGGTGCGCGAGCGGCTCAACTTCGACTTGGAGCTCGAGGGCATCCTCGCGACCATGTACGACAGCCGCACCACGCACTGCCGGCAGGTGCTGCAGAGGGTCGTCGAGGCGTTCGGCGACAAGGTCTACCAGACGGTCATCACCAAGACGGTGAAGTTCCCCGAGTCCACCGTGGCCGGTGCCCCGATCACCACACTGGACCCGGCGTCCTCCGGGGCACGCAACTACCGCCAACTGGCCCGTGAGGTGATCGCCGCCCAGTCGGAGCGGTAGCCGGAACGCCCGGTGCCCGCCTCGTGGACTACGGTCGTCCGGTGACCGCGCCACCCCTCGACCCGCCGGCCGGGCCGCACGAGGCCGCCGCCCCGGCGGTCGCCGCCGAGCTGGCCGCCGAGGTCGACGGCGTACTGCCCGCCGACCCGCCGAGCGCCCCCGGCTTCACCGTGCGGCTGGCCAACTTCACCGGCCCGTTCGACCTGCTGCTGCAACTGATCGGCAAACACAAACTCGACGTCACCGAGGTGGCCCTGCACAAGGTCACCGACGAGTTCATCGCCTACATCCGGGCCATGGGCGACAAGTGGGACCTCGACGAGGCCAGCGAGTTCCTGCTGATCGCCGCGACCCTGCTCGACCTGAAGGCGGCCCGGCTGCTGCCCGCCGCCGAGGTAGAGGACGAGGCGGACCTCGCCCTGCTGGAGGCACGGGACCTGCTCTTCGCCCGGCTGTTGCAGTACAAGGCGTACAAGGAGGCGGCGGCGCACATCGCCGAGCTGGAGGCGGTCGGCGGTCGGCGCTATCCGCGGGCGGTCAGCCTGGAGCCCCGGTACGCCGAGGCGCTGCCCGACCTGGTGCTCGGCATCGGCCCGCAGCGGCTGTTGAAGCTGGCCGTGAAGGCGATGACCCCGAAGCCGGTGCCGGAGGTCTCCATCGCCCACGTACACATGGTCCGGGTCAGCGTCCGGGAGCACGCCGGGATCCTCGCCACCCGGCTGCGCCGGGCCGGCACCGCCACCTTCTCGCTGCTCTGCGCCGACTGCGAGGCCACCCTGGAGGTGGTGGCCCGGTTCCTCGCGCTGCTGGAGCTGTACCGGGAGGGGTTGGTGGCCTTCGTGCAGGAGCAGGCTCTGGAAGAGCTGACCGTGCGCTGGACCGGCCCGACCGACGGCGACACGGACCTGCACGTCGACGAGTACGCCGGCACCCCGGCCGACCCGGAGCCGGCGGGTGCGGCCGAGTTGGATTCGGTGGGTACGGCGGAGCTGGATCCGGCGGGTGTCGCCGAGCTGGATCCGGCGGGTGTCGCCGAGCTGGAGCCGGACCCGGTGCGGGCGAGGCAAGCCGGCGGATCGGACGAGACGGGAACGACGGAGGGCGAGCGGGATGAGTGACGAGGAACGCCGGGACTCCCTGGCCGACCAGGCCGCCGCCTGGATCCCCCCGTGGGAACGCCCCCGCCCGCCTGCCTCCACCCCCGACGCCGACGCCGATGCCACTCCCGACGCCGACGCCGACCGCGACGGCGAGCCGACCCCACCCGCCACCCCCGAGCCGGCTCTGTCCCCACCCGTTGTCAGCGAGCTGATCCCGTCCCCACCCGGCACCGCCGAGCCGACCCCTGCCGGAGATCTTGGAAGCGAACCGCCCCTCCCGGGGCCGGAATCTTCCAAGATCGCGGAGGAGGCCGGCGAGGCCGGCGCGGGTGAGGCTGACGGGGCCGTGGGGGAGGGCGTGGCTGGGGACGTACCCCCTCGGTCGGTTGTGGGGCGGCGAAGGGCGCCGGCCGCGCCGGAGCCCGCGCCGGAGTTGTCCGACGCCGAGCTGCGCGGCGCGCTGGAGGCGATCCTGCTGGTGGTCGACGAGCCGGTCAGCGAGCTGGTCCTGGCCCAGGTGCTGGAACAGCCGGCCGAGCGGGTCGGGCCGATGCTCGACGAGATCGCCGCCGGTTACACCGCCGCCGGGCACGGTTTCGAGCTGCGCCGGGCGGCTGGCGGCTGGCGGCTCTACACCCGGCCGGAATACGCGACCTATGTCGAACGGTTCGTGTTGGACGGGCAGTCCGTGCGGCTGACCCAGGCGGCGCTGGAGACCCTCGCCGTGGTCGCCTACAAGCAGCCGGTGACCCGATCGCGCATCTCGGCCATCCGGGGTGTGAACTGCGACGGGGTCATCCGTACGCTGGTTACCCGCGGCCTTGTCGAGGAGTGCGGCACCGAACCGGACAGCGGGGCGTTCCTTTACCGGACCACCACGCTGTTCCTGGAGAAGCTCGGGCTGAACACCGTCGACGAGCTGCCGCCACTCGCACCCTTCCTGCCCGACGACGTAGAAGAGCTTGCCGATGCGACCCGATAACCGTTCCCCGAAACCCGACCCCCCCGTCTTCGAAGGGGCAGAGCGCCTGCAGAAGGTGCTCGCCGCCGCTGGCGTGGGTTCCCGGCGCGCCTGCGAGGACCTGATCTTCCGCCGCCGCGTCACGGTGGACGGGCGCGTCGCCAAGCTGGGCGACAAGGTCGACCCCGCCACCGCGGTGATCCACGTGGACGGCGAGCGCCTCCAGGTCGACATTCGCCTGGTCTACGTGGCGATGAACAAGCCGCGCGGGGTGGTTACCACCATGGCGGACGACAAGGGACGCAACGAGCTGGCCGAGTTCATCGGCAACCGGGTGGAGCAGCGGGTCTACCACGTTGGGCGGCTCGACGCGGACAGCGAGGGCCTGCTGCTGCTCACCAACGACGGCACTCTCGCGCACAAGCTCATGCACCCCTCGTACGAGGTGCTGAAGACCTACCTCGCCGAGGTGGTCGGGCCGATCCCGCGCAACCTGAGCAAGCGGCTGCTGGCCGGCGTCGAGCTGGAGGACGGGCCGGTCAAGGTCGACTCGTTCAAGGTGGTGGACACTCTGGGTAAGACCGCCCAGGTGGAGCTGAGCCTGCACGAGGGGCGCAAGCACATCGTCCGGCGGCTGATGGAGGAGGTCGGACACCCGGTCACCCGGCTGGTGCGTACCTCGATCGGGCCCATCCGGCTGGGTGACCTGCGTACCGGGCGGATCCGGCGGTTGACCAACGCCGAGGTCGCCGCGCTGTTCAACGCGGTGGGTGACTGACCCCCGAGTTTGGGGTACGGCTGCCGGTAGGCTCCGGAACGGCCGAGGCGTGGCCGCTCGGGTGGCGTGGGTCGCCCCCGGCGGCGTCGCGCGCGGGTCCGCCACGGGCCCCGGGCATGATTGATGACGATGGACAACCGCTTGCGGCGCCAGCACCGGGCGATCCGTGAGGTACGGGCTGAGGAGGACACGGTGGAGGAAAACGTACGGGCCGGGCGATGTGTGGTCGCTGTGGATGGGCCGTCCGGTTCGGGTAAGTCCACCGTCTCGCGGCGGCTCGCCGTTGGCATCGGTGCGCGCTACCTGGACACCGGGGCGATGTACCGGGCGATCACCTGGGCCGTGCTGCGCTCCGGCGTCGACCTCACCGACGCCGCGTCGGTGGCGAAGGTCGCCGGCGAGGTGGACCTGCGCATCGGCACCGACCCCCAGGGGTACGGCGTGACCGCCGACGGCGTGAGCGTGGACGCGGAGATCCGCGGTCCCGAGGTGACCGGGGCGGTTTCCGCCGTCGCCGCGGTGCCGGCGGTCCGCGAGCTGCTGGTCGCCCGGCAGCGCGAGATGATCGCCAACGCCGGCCGGATGGTCGTCGAGGGCCGTGACATCGGCTCGGTCGTGGCGCCGGACGCCGACCTGAAGGTCTTCCTGACCGCCTCCGAGGCGGCCCGGGCGGCCCGCCGCAGCGCCGAGGACGCCGCCGACGTGACGGCCACCGCCGCCGACCTGGCCCGCCGGGACCGGCTCGACTCGACCCGCAAGGTCAACCCGCTCGCCCAGGCGCCGGACGCGGTGGTGCTGGACACCACCGAGCTGGGCATCGACGAGGTCGTGGCCCGGCTGCGCGACCTGCTCACCGAACGGGGCGTGGCATGAGCGAGGGTGCTGGATGGGTCGAGCTGCGTGAGCCAGACGTCGCCGTCGAGGAACCGTCCGGCCCGCAGCCGGTGGTGGCCGTCGTCGGTCGCCCCAATGTGGGCAAGTCCACGCTGGTCAACCGGATCATCGGCCGCCGGCAGGCAGTCGTCGAGGACGTACCCGGGGTGACCCGGGACCGGGTGCCGTACGACGCCCAGTGGAACGGCCGGGCGTTCACCGTGGTGGACACCGGCGGTTGGGAACCGGACGCGAAGGACCGGGCCGCGGCCATCGCGGCGCAGGCCGAGACCGCCGTGGTCACCGCGGACGTGGTGCTCTTCGTGGTCGACGCGATGGTGGGCTCCACCGACGTGGACGAGGCCGCGGTGAAGATGCTGCGGCGCAGCGCCAAGCCGGTGATCCTGGTGGCGAACAAGGCCGACAACACCTCCATCGAGATGGAGGCCACCTCGCTGTGGTCGCTCGGCCTCGGCGAACCGTTCCCCATCTCCGCGCTGCACGGGCGAGGGTCCGGCGACCTGCTGGACGCCATCCTCGCCGCGCTGCCCGAGGCGCCGGCGATCGTGGAGAACCGGCCGCGCGGGCCGCGTCGGGTGGCGCTGGTCGGCCGCCCGAACGTGGGCAAGTCCAGCCTGCTCAACCGGTTCTCCGGTGAGGAGCGGGCGGTCGTCGACTCGGTCGCCGGCACCACAGTCGACCCGGTGGACAGCCTGGTCGAGATCGGCGGCCAGACCTGGCAGCTGGTCGACACCGCCGGCCTGCGCAAGCGGGTCGGTAAGGCCAGTGGCACCGAGTACTACGCCAGCCTGCGTACCGCCGCCGCCATCGAGGCCGCCGAGGTGGCCGTGGTGCTGCTGGACTCCAGCGAACCGATCAGCGAGCAGGACCAGCGGATCCTGTCGATGGTGACCGAGAGTGGCCGTGCGCTGGTCATCGCGTTCAACAAGTGGGACCTGGTCGACGCCGACCGCCGGTACTACCTCGACAAGGAAATCGACCGGGAGCTGCGCCGCATCCCCTGGGCGATCCGGTTGAACCTGTCGGCGATGACCGGCCGGGCCGTCGACAAGCTCGCCCCGGCGCTGAACAAGGCGCTGGCCAGCTGGGAGACCCGGGTGCCGACCGCGCACCTCAACCAGTGGCTGACCGCGCTGGTGCAGGCCACCCCGCACCCGGTGCGCGGTGGGCGCGCGCCGCGGATCCTGTTCGCCACCCAGGCCGGGGTGGCGCCGCCGCGGTTCGTGCTCTTCACCACGGGCCCGCTGGACGCCGGCTACCAGCGCTTCGTCGAGCGCAAGCTCCGCGAGGAGTTCGGGTACGAGGGCAGCCCGATCGAGATCTCGGTCCGCCCGCGCAAGAAGCTCGGCCCCGGCGGGCGGGGCAAGGCGCACGGCTGATCTGTTCTTTAGAAAATGCCGGATGGGTTTTTGCCCATCCGGCATTTTCCTGCCCAGCCACCCCTATCTTCCTAGGACGCCGTAGGGGTTGTGGGGTGGTTAGGTGGTACCGCCACCGGGGTGGGGCCTGCGCGGAAGGGCGCCGGCTGCTGCGCTAAGCTGTACCGGCTGCCGCGGGGGAAACCACGCGGGGGCGGGACGTGGCGCAGCTTGGTAGCGCACTTGACTGGGGGTCAAGGGGTCGTCGGTTCGAATCCGGCCGTCCCGACAGACAAAAAGCCCTGACCAGCGGAAACGCTGGTCAGGGCTTTAAGTTTGTCTATGGGGTTTTGAACCGCCCCCCCCGAAAACCCCCCATTTACCGGGGTCGGCAACCAGGTTCGTCATCCCTGCGCATCGTTGGGGACTGCGGGTGTGGGACGTCGCCCGCGGTCGGCGCCGAGTCGCTCGAGGATGTCCGAGACGTCCGGGGCTTGAGCGGGCTTGGCGATGTAGTAGGTGGCGGTGACCTCCTCGCTGGAGTGCCCCAGCTGGGCTGCGGCGCTCTTCGTGTCGGTTTCTTCCTTGATGAGGGTGGCGACTGTCTTGCGGAAGGTGTGGGGGGTTGACCCAGGCGAGGTCGGTGTCGGCGCGAGCCTCACGCCACTGACGGCGGACGTTGTTGGGTGACAGCCAGGTGCCGCGTCGGGAGGTGAAGATCGCGTCGTGGGGGTTGTCGGCGGCGACGAGCTTGCGGGCCATGATCATGCCGACGGCGAATCGGGGTAGGACGACGATCCGCCAGCCGGCGTCGCTTTTGGTCCAGGGTTGGCGGAAGAAGCCCCGGCCTTTGACGAAGACGAGCGTGCCGCAGATCGTCAGGGTGAGGCGTTCGGCGGCGAGGTCGAGGTCCTCCCAGCGCAGGGCGAGGATCTCGCCGATGCGGGCGCCGGTGGCGAGCATGAGGTCGACGATGTCGGCCAGATCGCCGCTGTGCCGTGGTCCGGGCTTGCCGGGGATGGGTCGCTGCCAGTCGCGGATCGCCGTACGGACGGCCTGGAGATTCTCGTCGGTGAGGGCGACGACGGTGCGGCGAGGTTTACGTAGCCGGCCGGTGTCGCGTACGGGGTTGGTGGGGATCGCGCCGTGGCGTACGGCCAGGGCGAACATCTGGCTCAGGACGACTTTCGCGCCTTTGGCTGCCGAGGGACGGTCCTTGGCGATGTCGCGCAGGAACCGATCCAGGCGCCCGACGCTGGCTTCTCTGATCCGGAGGTTGCCCAGGGCGGGCAGGATCGCGTTGCGCGCGCTGGTCTCGTATCGCTGGATGGTCTGTGGTGCGATCCGTTCCTCGGTGGTGATCTCTTCGATCCATTGTCCGTCGACACCACGCCGCCACCCCGCCCGGTCGTGATCATGTCCCGCGACCGCGACTACTACCAACTCGTCAACGACCGCGTCCGCGTCCTCCACACCAAGATGCACCCCGGCAAGCGCTACATCGGCCCCGCCGACGTCTTCGCCCGCCACCAGGTCACCCCCGCTCAGTGGGCAGACTTCCGCGCGCTCACCGGCGATCCCGCCGACAACATCCCGGGCATCCACGGCATCGGTGCCAAGACCGCCGCCACCCTCCTCGCCGACGGCCTCACTCTTGACGACCTGGCGACCTCCGACCGTCTGGACACCGGACGTGGCCGCCTCGTCCGGGAACAGCTCGGCTTGGCCCGCAAATGGCGGGACATGATCCGCCTCAACCACGAGCTGGACGTTCCCGTCATCCCCACCGGCCAGCGGAGTCAACTCCTGCCCACACCGGCGGAGGTCGTTGAGGAACTGGGCCTGTGGTGACGTCCGCCCCCGTCCTGCTCACCGTCATGGCGCATCCAGACGACGCCGAACTCTGGGCAGGCGGCACCATCGCCCGCCACGTCCGTAACGGAGGCACAGCTGTCATCGCCGTTCCCCACCACGATGCAGTCCGCGACGCCGAGGCCACAGTCGGCGCGCACCTCCTCGGGGCTGACCTCTACTTCATGGACCAGCTCTCGGTCTCGACCGTCGCCACCGTGCTCAGGGAAGTCCGCCCCGACGTACTGATCACCCACCCGACAAACGACATCCACCCCGAACACCGCCGCTGCGCCGAAGCGGTCCTCAGCGCCCTACCCAACGTCGTCATCACCACTGGCCACCCGAAGCGGGCCTACCACAGCGACGGCTACAACAACCTCGACCAGCACGGCCGCCCACTCGAACTGCCAACCATCATCGACGTCAGCGCCCACTGGCGCACCAAGCTCGACGCCCTCCGATCCCACACATCCCAGCCGATCCTCGACCACTTCGGGCCGATGGCCGACGCGCTCGGGAAGCTGCATGGCCGCCGGATCAACGCCGCGTACGCGGAGGCGTTCCGAGCGATGCCGATCCTCGGCCGCCTACCAGCAGCACCCGGCCTCTGACGCCTGAGCCTCGGGTGTGTTGACCCGGCAGGACATACCCGGCTAGGGAACTAAAGCGAGTCGTGGTCGGCGGACAACCGCTTGAGCAATCTTGCGGTCGCGGTGATCAGCGTCGCGCGGTCCTCCCGGGTGTACTCGAACTCCTTCGTCACGTCGTCCTTGTGGCAGGCGCCGCTCATGGTCGAAAACAAGTCCTCGGCCATGCAGGGCTCACCGCTCGGCGAGGGTGCGCTGCCGTGGCGTCTTCTTCACCGCATCGGCAAACACCTTTTGCGTCCCGTATGACTCGCGGACCTGCTCCAGCGCCTTGCGTGCCTGCCCGATCGCGGAGGGCAGGTTGCCCTCGCGTAGCAGCCCACGAGCGTCGCGCAGCAGTTCCACCGCGTCCGCATAATCCGCGCCGTCAGCCAGAGGCACTAGCAGCTCGACGTAGGTCCCGGCCTCGATGTCCTCCAGGTTGTCGGCCCACTCGCCAGCGCCGACATCGAAGGACAGCTCCCCGGTCAGCTGAGTGAACCTGTCAGCTACCCCTGGAATAGATCGTCTAGTACTCCAGCCGGGGTTGTTGACCTTGGCTGAGCTGTGGCTCGGTGCGGTGTGGGAACGAGGGCAGCCACCGTCGATCATGGACGGTTGTGTGGAC
>NZ_JBEXHU010000037.1:0-38535 GCF_040608175.1 Micromonospora sp. NPDC005206 | reverse complement strand
CCAGTCCGGGGTATAAATCATAATTGGCACTGGCTTATCAAGCACCCTGTTGAGTTCTCAAAGAACAACCACACACCGATCAAAAGCCCCACTCGTGGGGCCCCGTTTCGGGGCTTTCCTACCGCGTCCCCGCCGCTCAATGGCGCCGGGCACTTTTACTACGTTACCTCACCGTCTTCGCCGTGTCAAACCGTGTGTCCCGGTCTGTCGTGCTTCGTGCGGGTTGGTCCCGACGCACTCACGCAGCAGCGGACCGCTGCGTCAGGTCGTCGGATTCGGCAGGCCGGCCGCTGCGGTGTCCCGCAAGCTCGCCCGGTGCCCTGCCGGTGCTGAACCTTACCCGGTCGGTTCCGCTGCACCAAATCCGCCTCGCGGCAATTTCGGCGAGCCCCGCCCGGACCGTGCCCCGCAGGAGCGAACCCCTGCCTGACCCGGCTGCCGACCCGATCCGGTGCTCCAGGACCTTCGTCCTGTTTGCCCCGTTCCGCGCTGGCAGAGAGAAAGTTACGCGTCCGTGGGTTTGATCGTCAAATCCGGGGCCAGCGTCCCGCGTCACACTTACTGCGTAGAGAAGTATCCGCAGCTCAGCCCGGGTGGATAGCCCTCGAAGGGTCCGCACCGCTGCTCAAAGGGTTCTCGGGCCTCACTGACAGTGACCAGATCGTGTGCCGACGCGGACGAGGATCGTCAGGCGGCTGGACGGTCCTGGCGTCGACGGGCGGCGAACCAGGCGCGGACACCGAGGACGCCGACGGTGCTGCCGATCGCCAGGGACGCCACGATCAGGAGGGCGTGCACCCACAGGAAGCTGGTGGGCGAGCCGTCGCCCACCGCGCCGGACGTCCAGGAGCGCGGGTCCTGCCAGATGGCGACCGCGAACCTCGGCCAGATCACCCAGGTCCAGATCCCGACTCCGACCAGGAAGAGGGCCCACCCTCGCGACAGCACCATGGCAGCCGAGTATGCCAGCGGAGCTGGTCACGAGCAGGAACGCCGAGGTGTACCGGCACGAGGGTGGACCGGTCCGTCGCCGGAGTGACTCAGAAGCAGGTCCCGATTCCACCGATCGCCGGGTTGGCCCGGTCGTGGTGGTGGACGGCGCCGCCCGGGTCGCCCATCAGGCCACCCCAGATCGTGCAACCACCCCGGGCGTACGCCCGGACGGGACCGGCGGCGTAGAGCCTGGTGCCGTCGTCGACCTGGGTCGGCAGGTACTGCGCGGCGAGGTAGACCTGCGTGCGGGTGAGCGTGCCCCGGTAGGCCGACTTCACCGTCGTCGTGCAGGCGAACCCGGTGATCCGGTTGTACAGCAGATGGACGGTGCCGAGTCGGCTGCCGGTCTCCGCGTCCCGGATCGGGTCCTGGTCGACCTCGACGTAGCCGAACCCACAGAGCGCCTGCGGGGAGTACGGATCGAGCGCGCCGGCCTGCGCCGCGCTGCCGGTCCCGGTGCCGAGGCCCAGCGCGAGCGCCAGCACGGCGCTGAACCGTCCAATGGTGCGGTACATCTGCGTCCCCCTTTTTCGACATTGCCCGAATGCGGGACCAGAATGGTCGGTGGCCCGCCCGTGATCGAATGTGCCGGGCAGACACAGCACCGCCATAGCCGATGTGCGATAAGCGGGCACAGGCATGCTGACCTGGGAGTTGGCCCTGCCGGTCATCGACGCGTCACGGCTATGACGTATTTCTCAGCCGGCAATACCGTGAACTCGAAATTGCCAAACTGTTTCCGGCGGCAGTGGGGCGGGCACTGCTGAACGGTACGAACCAAGACCGTCTCCGGAGGTGCCCGTGCAACCGTCGATCTTCAATCCCGGAGTACCGCGAACGCGTCGGCAGCTACTACGCCGAGCGCTACCGGCCACACCATGCGCGGCGCCACGGGTAGCGTGAAGCCGTGGTCCGGACGGGCATGAGCGCGGTGGAGGCGGTCGACACGGTCGACGGCCTCCAGCTCGGTGTCGTGCCCCCGGCCAGCTCCGGCGATGGCCGTGAGCAACTCCTGGACGTACTCCGTGCTGGTGGTCTGCGGTACCGCGCCGGCGCGCGATGGCGGACGGCTCGCTGAGCCGATCCCGCTGACCGAGAGGGCGAACTCGCCCCGCTCGGCGCGCGCCCACGCGTCGCCCACCTTCCCGCACGAGAGGCACACCACCATGTCCGTCGCACGAATGCTCACCGGGGACCGGCCCACCGGCCGCCTGCACCTCGGCCACTACGTCGGCAGCATCGCCAACCGGGTCCGGCTGCACCGGCGTTACGAGAGCTTCTTCATCATCGCCGACCTGCACATGCTCACCACCAGAAACCGCCGCGAGGACATCGACCAGGTCTCCGGCAACGCCCGCGAGATGGTGACCGACATCCTCGCCGCCGGCGTCGACCCGGCGCGGGCCACCTTCTACCTCCAGTCCGCCATCCCGGAGGTCGGCGACCTCAACACCCTCCTGCAGAACCTGGTGACCGTGCCCCGGCTGGAACGGGTGCCGTCGTTGAAGGACATGGCCCGGGACGCCGGCAAGGAGGAGATGCCGTACGGGCTGCTCGGTTACCCGGTGCTCCAGGCCGCGGACATCCTCTGCGTGAAGGGCGAGGTGGTCCCGGTCGGCCGGGACAACGCGGCGCACGTCGAGGTGACCCGGGAGATCGCCCGCCGGTTCAACCACCTGTACGGGCCGGTCTTCCCGGTCCCCGAGCTGATCCTGGCGGACACGCCGAGCCTGGTGGGCACCGACGGCGCGGCCAAGATGAGCAAGAGCCGGGGCAACACGATCGCCCTCTCCGACGATCCGGCCACGGTGCGCCGCAAGGTGCTCGGCATGTACACCGATCCGAACCGGGTCCGGGCCGACGTGCCCGGAAAGGTGGAGGGCAACCCGGTCTTCGCGTACCACGAGGTGTTCAACCCCGACCGTGACGAGGTGGTCGACCTCGCCCGGCGCTACCGGGCGGGGCGGGTGGGCGACGTCGAGGTCAAGGAGCGGCTCGTCGTCGCGCTGGAGGGGTTCCTGGCGCCGATCCGGGAACGTCGGGCCGCCATCGAGGCCGACCGTGGGCTGGTCGACCGACTGATCGTCGAGGGCACCGAACGAACCCGCCAGGAGGTACGGCAGACGCTGATCGAGGTCCGCCGGGCGATGGGGCTCACCGGCGCGTACCAGCAGGTCCGCCGGCGGGCCGAGCGGAGCCGACGGCGGACGGACGCCCCGGCGTGACGGCGGGCAGCCCGCGTCGTCTCGGCGCCGCCGAACGGTGAGAACGGCCGAACCATCGGTCGATGCGGCCCGGGAGTGGCGCAGAATGCGAGGATGAAGGGGATTTTCGGCGTTCGTCCGGCACCGGCTGCGGAGACGCACCGGCCCACGATGTTCGAAATCTTCTTCGACCTGGTCTTCGTCTTCGCGCTCACCCGGGTCATCACGTTCATGGCGCAGCCACCGACCGCGCTCACCCTGGCCCAGGGGCTGCTCCTCCTGCTGCTGCTGATCTACTCCTGGGGCCCGTACCTCTGGTTGGGAAACCTGGTTCGCGCGGACGTCGGCGCGGTCCGCGCGGCCACCCTGACGGCGATGGCCGCCATCTTCGTGGCCGCACTACTGCTGCCGGACGCGTGGCGGCCTGGCCCGGAGCTGTTCGACGCGCCGCTCACCCTCGCCCTGGCCTACCTGGTCACCCGGGCGGTGCAGCTCGGGGTTCTGTTCTGGGTGAGCGCCACCGACCCGCCGCTGCGCTCGACCCTCCGGTTCTTCGCCGTGCCGGCGACGGTGGCCTGGCTCCCGCTCATCATCGGTGCGCTGCTCGGTGGCGCCGCCCAGACGGCGCTCTGGACGCTGGCGTTCCTGGTGGACATCGGCGGCGCCCGGGTCGCGTCCGCCTACCGCCCGTGGCCGCTGCGCAGCCTGGACCACTTCACCGAACGGTTCGGCCTGGTGCTCATCATCGCGCTGGGCGAGTCGCTGATCGCGGCAGGCGCGACGCCGAGGTCGATGGCGCCGATCGGGCCCGGCCTGGTGGCGGCGCTGCTCGGCCTCGTCACCACGGTCTGCCTGTGGTGGCTCTACTTCGACCGGCTCGCGCCCGCCGCCCGGCAGTCCATCACGCTGGTGCCGCGCGACCGGCGGTCCGACGTGGCCGGTGACGCGTACGGCCTCGTGCACGCCCCCCTGATCATCGGTGCCATCTACATCGCGCTCGGCATCGAGCAGGTGCTCGGTCACCTCACCGAGGAGAACGAGGGCCCCGCCCGGTTGGGTTGGGTCGTCGCCACCGCCCTCTACGGCGGCGCCGCCCTCTACCTGCTCGCACGGTTGCTCTTCCGCCGGCTCACCGTCCGCGCCGTGCACCCGGCGCAGGTCGTCGCCGCGCTGGTGCCGCTGGCCCTGCTGCCGATCGGGCGGGCCCTGCCCCCGCTGGCCGCGCTCGCCCTGCTGACCGTCTTCCTGATCGGGGTCACCTGGTACGAGCGCCGGTTCGACCGACGCGGCCCGCACGTCCAGGCGGCGTCGCCGGTCGGTCCGTGAGTCTCGGAAGATTCCTCCGGCCGCCGTGTCGATATCCCCGGGGCCTGTTCGTCGTCATGCTGTACGGCGTACCCGCCGCACCGAGAGGAGCCGAGGCGTGAAGTACATGCTGCTGTTCATGACCCCCGCGACCACCGACTGGGACGAGCCCGTCGACGGGTGCAGTTTCGAGGACTGGATCCGCTACGACCGCGAGATGAAGGACGCAGGGATCTGGGTGTCCGGGCATCCCTTGCAGGACCTGACCACCTGCACGAGCGTGCAGGTCGGTGCGGGCGGCGAACGCACGATCACCGACGGGCCGTTTGCCGAGACCCGCGAGGTGCTCGGTGGGTACGACATCATCGACGTGCCGGATCTCGACGCCGCGCTGGAATGGGCGGCCCGCAGCCCCGGTGCCCTCGGCGGCGGGTCGGTCCAGGTGCGCCCGGTCGCCGAGATCGAGGTGGAGGCCTGACGGTGCCCGGCGAGGGGGCAAGCGGCCCGGCGCAGGTCGGGTCGTCCGTCGAGGCGGTGTTCCGGGAGGAGCGCGGCCGGCTGCTCGCCTCGCTGGTGCACCGCTTCGGCGACCTCGACCTGGCCGAGGAGGTCGCCTCCGAGGCCATCGAGGCGGCGCTGGTGCACTGGCCGACCGACGGCGTCCCGAGTCGGCCGGGGGCCTGGCTGCTCACCACGGCCCGCCGCCGCGCCGTGGACCGGCTCCGCCGCGACCGGGTACTGGCCACCCGGCTCGCCGTGCTTCAGGCCGAGGCCGAGCGGGCCGACGCCGCTCCACCCGCCGACGCGGACCGCGACCTGCCCGACGACCGGTTGGCGCTCTTCTTCACCTGCGCCCACCCGGCCCTGCCCGCCCAGGACCGCGGCGCGCTCACCCTGCGCTTCCTCGCCGACCTCACCACGGCCGAGGTCGCGCGGGCGTTCCTGGTGCCGCCCGCGACCATGGCCCAGCGACTCGTCCGGGCCAAACGGAAGATCCGCGACGCCCGCATCCCGTTCCGGGTGCCGGGCGCCGACGAACTACCCGAACGCCTGCCCACGGTGCTCCAGGCGGTCTACTCGGTCTTCACCGAGGGGTACGCCGCCAGCTCCGGCCCGGATCTCCAGCGGACCGACCTCGCCGAGGAGGCCATCCGGCTGGCCCGGATCCTGCGCCGGCTGCTGCCCGCCGAGCGGGAGGTCGCCGGGCTGCTCGGGCTGATGCTGCTCATCCACGCCCGACGTGCCGCGCGTACCGGGCCTGACGGCGGGATGGTCCTCCTCGACGACCAGGACCGCGGGCAGTGGGACCACCGCATGATCGACGAGGGGCGCCGGCTGGTGCTGGTCGCGCTGACCGGCGGACCACCCGGGCCGTACGGATTGCAGGCCGCCATCGCCGCGCTGCACGACGAGGCCGCCGACGTGGCCAGCACCGACTGGGCCCAGGTGGTGGCGCTCTACGACGTACTGCTCGGCCTGGTCCCCTCGCCGGTCGTCGCGCTCAACCGGGCCGCAGCGGTGGCCATGCGGGACGGGCCGGAGGCCGGCCTCGCCCTGCTGGACGAGTTGGCCGATGATCTGCGGCTGCGGCGCTACCACCTCTATCCGGCCACCCGGGCCGATCTGCTGCGCCGGCTCGGCCGGTACGGCGAGGCCGTGGCGGCGTACCGCAGCGCGCTGACGCTGGTCGGCACCGAGCCGGAACGGGCGCACCTGCTCCGCCGGCTGGAATCCGTCACCGCCGAGGAGCCGGCCGACTGAGCGGATCCGCTGGTTGGACGGCGTCCGCTGTAGCCTGCTCGGGTGAGTCTGCCTCTGCCCCCCGGCCAGTTCGCGGCGTACCTGTTCGACTGCGACGGCACCATCATCGACTCGATGCCGCTGCACTACCTGGCCTGGCAGCGGGCTTTGGACGAGTGGGGCTGCGAGTTCCCCGAGGACCTCTTTTACGCGTGGGGCGGCCGGCCGGCCGTCGACATCATCGTCACGCTGAACGAGCAGTACGGCCTGGCCATGCCGGTGGCGACCGTCGACGAGCGCCGGGAGAGCTACTACCAGGAGTTGCTGCCGCAGCTCGCCGCCGTGCCCGAGGTGCTGGCGCACATCCACGACGCGCACCGGCGGGTTCCGTTCGCTGTCGTCTCCGGCGGCACCCGGGCCTCGGTCACCGCCTCGCTCGGCGCGCTCGACCTGCTCGACCGGTTCGACGTGCTGGTCTGCGCCGACGACTACACGCGGGCCAAGCCCGACCCGGAAGCCTTCCTGCTCGCGGCGGAGCAGCTCGGCGTACCCCCGGGCGCCTGCCTGGTCTTCGAGGACACCGACCTGGGCATCCAGGCCGCCACCGCGGCGGGCATGGCATCGGTACGCGTCCCGCGACCCCGGGACCGATCCGAGAGGTGACGCGGCCGGCCGGCGCCGGGATCAGTCCGGGCGGTGCTGGCGGTCGAGCGAGCGTCGGTGCCGCCGCAGCGCCCGGTGATGCGCGTGCGCGAGCAACCGGTCGACCTCGGCCAGGCTGCGCGGACCCGGGTTGAGCACGCAGGCCCACCCGTGGGTGCCGTACGCGGGATGGGGGACGACCTGGTCGAGGGCGGTGAAGTCGACTGCGGAACGATGCTCGGCGGACTGCGCCGGCGGGTAGCCGAACCGGCGCTCGAACTCCTCGCGGCCGAGGTCCAGGCTGAGCCGGAAGACGCCGGGCCGGTCGAGTTTCGAGTCCTCGTCGAAGCCGGCGGTGTCCTGGCCGACGAGGGTGGCGAACGGCCGGCGACGGTCCGGCCCGACGAAGAAGAACCGATCGCCCCAGCTGGACCGCGGGGCGCCGGACGCCTCGTCGGCCTGCACGACGGCCACCTCGGGCAGCGCGAGGATGAGCTCGGCGACGTCGTCGGGGCCGAGGTCGAACGACCAGGCGGCGGGCAGTGATGAAGAAGCCATGACCTTCACCGTATCGTTGAACCACCCGTTGAGACTTCTGCGTCGATCGCCTGAGGAGTGACAGCTGAACCCTCAAACCGCAGGACGCGCCTACCGGCCGGTGGACCTGGCTCGTGCGCATGGCATCTCCAGCCAGGCCGTCCGCAACTACGAACGCGACGGCGTCATCCCGTCCGCCCGGCGCACGCCGAGCGGCTATCGCGCGTACACCGAGGTGCACGCCGCGGCGCTGCGCGCCTACCTGACCGTCGTCGCGGCGCACGGATACGCGACGGGCGGCGAGATCATGCGGGCCGCCGTTCACGGTGACCTGGACACCGCCCTGCGCGCCGTCGACACCAGCCACGCGCAACTGCTGCGCGACCGCGAGACGCTCGACGCCGTCGAGACGACCATCGGGGTGCTCACCGCCGCACCGGCACCGACCCCGCCGGGCCGGCCGCTGGCCGTCGGCGACCTCGCCCGCCGGCTCGGCGTGACACCGGCGACGCTACGGAAGTGGGAACGGGCCGGCGTCCTGTCCCCGGCGCGCGACCACCCCTCCGGGCAGCGGCAGTACGGCCCCGAGGACGTCCGCGACGCCGAGCTGGCCCATCTCCTGCGCCGGGGCGGTTACCGGTTGGACCACATCGCGACCGTGATGCGGCAGGTACGCGCGGCCGACGGCCCGGGGCCGCTGGCGGCGTCCCTGCACACCTGGCGGCAGCGCCTGGCCACGCGCGGACACGCGATGCTGGTGGCCGCCGGTCACCTCGCGAGCTACCTGGCGACGACCGAGCCGAGATCGCCCTAGCGAACCGTCAGCAGCAGCTTGCCGGAGAAGGACGTCTTGAGCCGCCGGTGCGCCTCCACCACCTTGCCCAGCGGAAACGTCTCGGCGACGTGCACCTCGAACGGTCCCGCCTCGATGAGCTCGTTGAGGCGCTGCAACTGCTCGGGGTTGGCGACGCCGTCGTACGCCCGGACCGGCGCGCCCGGCCGCTCGCGCGGCTCCGGCTGAACGCCATGGGGGTACGCGACCACGCCACCGTCGGACAGCGTTTCGGTGAGCCGGTCGAGCGTCCCGCCGCCGGCCATCGCCAGGATCCCGTTCACGCCAGCGGGGGCCGCTTCCCTGATCCGCGCGATCACCTCGGTCGGGTCGCCGTGACCTTCGAGGGACACGTCGGCGCCGAGTCGGGTCACCAGCGCCACTCCCTCCGGTCCGGAGGCCACGGCGACCACGTTCAGACCCTGCCGCTTGGCCAACTGCACGGCCAGGTGGCCCTGACCGCCGCTCGCGCCGAAGATCAACAGCCAGGCGCCCGCCGACAGGCTGAGGGCGTCCAGCCCGGCCAACGCGGTCAGCGCGTCGGTGGGCATGGCACCCGCGTGCTGCGCCGACACACCCTCGGGCAGCTTCGCGGCGTACTGCGCCTTCGTCACCGCGTACTCGGCGTAGAAACCGCCCTTCGGCCGGGTGGTGGCGGCGACGTAGACCAGGTCACCGACCGCCACGTTGGTCACCTTGCTGCCGATCGCGGCGACGGTTCCGGCACCGTCGGAGCCGGGCACAATCGGGAGCGCGGAGCCCTCGGGCACCAGCACGCCCTCCCGCTCGTACACGTCCCACACCCCGACGCCGGCGTTCCACACTTTGATCAGCACCTCGTCGGCGGCGACCTCCGGCACCGGCAGGATCCGCAGGGTGATCACCTCCGGCCCGCCGAACTCGTCGAAGGCCGCGGCCTGCATCTGCTCGGGCACATCCCCGTCAACCATGTGGATTCCCTCTCCGTGCCGGCGTCACCGTCGCAGCATGCCGGCTCCGGGACGGGCCGGGTCCGGGGCTGAGCCGCGTTCACCCACAAGGGCGACCGACGGCGCTCGGTCACCTCGGCGCGCTGGCGCCGCGCCTGCACGGGACGGCTGGTGACGCTCAGGACGTCTGGGGCTCCTGGCCGCGGAGCGCCTGCTCGACGGCGTCGCGCACCCGGGCCTCCTCACGCGTGCTGCGCCGGACCCGGTTGCGGCGTCGGTACCGCAGCGCCGCGACGAGTGCGGCGACCAGTACGAGGAGCACGAGCGCCAGCATCCACGGCAGGGCCCAGCCGTGCGTCGTGGCCTGGACCGGCTTGAGGGAGGTGGTGGAACCCGACGCGTCGGTGAGCCGGGGCGTGAGGGTCGCGGTCGCCGCCAACCACACGGCTGGCGCCACGCCACGTACGGGCACCGTCACGGTCCAGCTCTCACCGGGAAGCAGCTCCGGCGGAGCCGCGACATCGCCCGCCCCGACCCGCAGCGAACCGAACGGGCCCGAGACCGACACCGCCTGCTGGCCGGAAAGGGCCGCGTTGCCGGAGTTGTGGATCTTGTAGGTGACCGTGGCGTCGCCCTTGCTGAACGGGTTGAGCGTTCCGCCGTACGTCACGTGCAGATCCTCGATCGCGAGGTTCGGCTTCAGTTCACCGCCGACCCGCAACTTGATCCGGATACCGAGACGCCGGTCCACGTTGATGCCCTCGGCCTGGTCCGCCCGTGTCAGCGAGGTGAGGATGCCGCCGACGTAGTCGCCGGGCGTGGCGTTGTCGGGAACGCTGATCTTGAAGGGGACCTGAGCGGTCTTCCCCGGCTGGATCGTGACGCTGCCGCGATCGGCGTGGACCCAGGCGCCGACCGCCACGGACTTTCCGTCCCTGGCGAGCAGGTCGAGCTGGCCCGCGCCGGTGGTGAAGCCGTCGGCGGTGTACACGGCCAGGTTGAGCGGGACCGGGCCGCGGTTGGCGACGACCATCGCGTCCTCGACCCGTCCACCGGGGTTCACGGCGTAGCTGAAGCTGGACCGGGCTGCGCCGTAGCTGTTGGAGGCCGTCCGGACCGTCCAGGCGACGTCACCTTCCGCCGCCCGCGCGGGGCCTGAAGCCAGGCCGGCGACGGCGGAGGTGGCGAGCAGAGCCACGGCGGCGGTACGGAGGAAGGCGGCGACGGTCGTTTTCCGGCGTGTTGGGGTCGTAGACATCTCGGGGTCCTCAGGCGGTCTGGGTTTTTCCGGAACGAGCGGCGGGGTAAACACCCGAAGGTGCCTACCCCGCCAGCTCAGGCAGGTCTGATCAGCTGCTCAGCGCAGTGATCGTGAGGGTGGTGCGGTAGCTACCCTTGGCGATGCTGTCCGGGATCTTCAGGTCCAGGTCAGCCCCGAGCTTGGCGCCACCCCGCGGGTGACCCTGCGCGGCAGCACCGAGGCCGCTGGAAACCGAGAGGCCCTTGCCCTGGTCGTCGAGGGACGACAGGACGGGAGCACCGGCCTCGGCGCCAGCGCCGCCGTCGAGCACGTACGGGGTCCAGCCCAGGTAGGAGCCGGAGAACGTCTTGTCGCCGTCCTGGAAGTCACCCACGTTGGCCGAGATCGACCACGGAGCGAGCGAGCGGCGGCTGTCCGACACGAGGATCGGGTTGATCTTGCCGGCCGCCTCGAAGTAGGTGCCGTTGCGCTCCTGCGCGACACCGAGGTCCACCAGGCCGTTGTAGCCGTCGATCGTCCAGCCGAACTCACCCGGGGCCGGGTTCGGCACGTTGACCTGGATGGCCTGACCGTCGCCGTGGTACGGGTGCACCGTCACCTTGTCGGTGACCGAGCCGATCGGCTGACCGTCCGGGGTGTTGACGCAGGAGAGGCCGTTCTCGACAGCCGCGTTCGGTGCCGCGCAGGTGCCGCTGCGGACGTTCGCCAGAACCAGCTTGTCGCCGCGCACCTGCACCTTGACGTAGCTGCGGACGTGCTCCTGGTTCTGCGTCGAGTTGTACCAGTACTTGGCCGGGTCCAGCGGGTCCGGGCCGTTGCCGCGGATGCCGGTGCCGGTGTTGTCCGGCTTCTTGATGTCGTAGTACTTCGAGCCGGAGGCCGAGTTCGCCGTCACGTAGATGACGCCACCCGGGCCGGGGAAGACGTCGGCAGCACCGGGCTGCTCGGCCGGGTTCTCCTTCTGGCCGTTCTTGATGGAGTAGCTGCGGGAGTAGCTGTGGTCGTGACCCTGCAGCACCATGTCGACGCCCAGGTTCGAGAAGGCCGTGGTGAAGTCTTCCCGCCGCTGCTTGTTGTCGTTGTCGGTCGCGTGGCTGGCCGGCGAGTAGATGGAGTGGTGGTAGACCAGCACCTTCCACTTGGCCTCGGAGCCGTGCTTGTTGATCACGTCGGTGACGTACGCGACGTGCGCCGCGTCGCCACCGGCGGAGCCGTCCGCCGGGTTGGCGTAGCTGTTGCTGTTGAGGTCGATGAACAGCACATCCTTGTGGATGAACCAGTAGTCACCGCCGGACCGGGTCGCCTGGTCCCCGCTGTAGTACTGGGACGAGCGGTCGGTGTTCGGGGTGAAGTGGTGCTGCTCGTAGGACTTGCCGCCGACGTCGTGGTTACCGATGGTGGCGACGAGGGGGTACTGGCGCAGCTGCTCAGGGGCCAGGAACGAGGTCCACTGCCCCTCGTCGTTGGCGCTCTCGACGTGGTCGCCGGCGGACACCAGCAGCTCGGCGTTCGGGTTGGCCGCGGTGGCGACCTTCAGGGTCTCCTCCCAGCCGGCCTGGTCCTTCAGCCGGTCGCCGGAGGAGCCGATCTGCGGGTCGCCGAAGAACAGGAAGTCGTAGTCGCCCTCGAAGTCCTGCGTCTTGAAGGCGTACGCCGGGGACCAGCTGCCCTCGGCACCGACCCGGTACGAGTACGCCGTGTTCTCACGCAGGTTGGTGATCGTGGCGTGCCGGTTGAAGCCGGTGGTGGAGGTGTTCGCCGCGCCGACGGCGTCGAAGCTGAGCGCGCTGGCCGGGAACTCGCCGTTGACGATCTCGGTGGTCGGGGCGAGCTGGATCTTCTGCGCGGTGTCGGCGGAGGAGTACCAGGTCACCACGCGCTGGGTCTCGTTGGCGCCGACGCCGAGGATGACGCCCGTGATCGTGGTGGACTCGGCCGCGCTGGCGATGGCCGTCAGGCCGCTGCCGATGGCTGCGGTCATTCCGAGGAGTCCCGCTGCGACCCCGGCGACCACACGCCGCCGCACGAGCCCGGGGGCTCGTGTCGAGGTGCTCAATGTCATTGACATTGTTCCCTTTTCGAATAGAGAAGTGGATGGTCTTCCCCCGACGTTGGGGAAGCGAATCCAAGCTTTCGTCGCGTGATGAACCAACCGTGAACGTGATCTTGCGGATGGCTGCACTTCGCGCATTACTTAGCCGTGCTCAGGATCCCGACACACGTTGCGCGAACCAAACGATCCCCATAATGGACACGCAGGCGGAAATGGCTCCGGTCGCCCAGAGTCCCGTTTTCGGCGCTCGTCGCCGCAGCACGATCAGCAACGGGAAGACGATCGCGATGATCGCCAACTGCACGACCTCGATGCCGACGTTGAACACCAGCAGGGACCACAACAGGGTCCACGACCACGCCTCGTCGATGCCCAGCGCGCCCGCGAATCCCAGGCCGTGCACGAGGCCGAAGCAGAACACGACACCGAGGCGGATCCAGCCGGAGCGGTCCAGGCTGAAGTGGCCGCGGCCCGCCGGATCGAGGTCGGTGGCGTGGTCGCCGCGCCGCCAGATGCCCCACAGGTGCCAGCCGGCGACCACGGCGATCGACAGCGCGATGATCGGTTCCACGATCCTCGCGGGCACGTCGACCAGACCGAGGGCGGCCAGCATGAACGTGACCGAGTGCGCCAGGGTGAAGCTCGTCGCCGCGAGCACGATCTCCCGCAGGCGCCGCGACCCGGCGATGAGCGCCAGCAGGAACAGGATGTGGTCGATCCCGGACAGCAGGTGCTCGGCGCCCAGTAGGAAGAACTCCCCGAACCGCTCGTGCCAGGACTGGCCGGTCGAGAAGGAGGGGTTGCCGGCGTCGAGCGCAGCGCTGCCCGAACGGCCGTCGATCTCGTAGGTGACGATCGTCTTCGTGCCCTTGACGTAGCCCTCGTCGTCCGGGAACAGGCCGCTGCGCACCTCGTGCTCGCCGGTCCGCTGGGGACACGCCCAGTCGAGCAGCAGGTCCGCGTACGGCACGCCCTCACGCTCACCGATCGTCGCGTCGCCCACCCGCGTGGGCTGGCACGCCGCACCCTGTGCGGTCACCGCGAAGCGATCGGCGACATATCTGAGGGTCGTCTCGGCATGCTTGTTCAACGCTGCGGCCTGCGCCTCGGAGTCACCCGCGTCGAACGCGGCGGTGCCCTCCTGGAAGAGCGGATCGTTGTGACCGGCATCGGCGGCGGACACGACCAGGAGGTCGTATTCGAGCTCCACCGCAGTGCGAATGTGACCCTCGTCTCCCGGTGTGATTTTTGCGTAGACGGTCGACGAGAAGCCGTGCGCGGAGGCCGGCCCGGTTCCTAAAAAGGGGATAACCGCCGCAGCGATCCCGACAACAATGACGATAACGGTGCGGCGGACGCGCCCGAACATGCGACTCCCTCGGTTGGCCAGTGCACGCTGCATGCCGTGGGTGAACAGGAGCCCGCCCTCCGACGAACCGGTGGAAAACAAAATCCTGGAGCGACGACGCACGCATCGGCAGTGGCCGGAATTGGGATAGGAATACGCAGAAGCACGAGCACTTTCCGCCACCACTCGGAGGACGATCGCCTTGCGCCCCCCGCTTCGGGCCGTTGCCATGCTGGCCGCCGCCGCCGCGCTGGTCACCGGATGCACCGCCGGCGACGACTGGTCAGAGCCGCACCCCAGACCCACCGCCATCGGCTCCCTCGGCCCGGGGTTCGTCGACCCTTCCACCACGCCCGCTCCGGAGGGGACGGTCCGGCCGCGGCCCGGTTCGTGGACTGGTGTCCACCCGTCCCGGGAATACCGGGTGGTGCTGCTCACCGCCGGCGACGACCAGCCGACCAAGACTCTCGTGACGGCCGTCGAGGGCTGGGCCGACGACGAACACCTCGATCTAAGGAAGGTCGTCGTGGGTGACACCCACGATGCCGTTCCGAGCATCACCAAGGCCATGGGGATGCACCCCGACCTCATCGTCAGCGCGGGCAACGACCTCATCGACGCCCTTGCGCTGGTCACCCCGAACCACCTGGACCAGCAGTTCCTCGTGGTCGGGGCGGAGCTGGCCGAGCCCACCCACAACGTGACGGCGGTCGACTGGGCCGGCGCGTCGTTCCGTGGTGAGGGGCTCGGCGCGTCCTCGACCTACAACCCCGCCTCGTTCACGGCCGAGCGCTGCGCGGCGGCCATCCGGGCGGGCGTGGCGGCCGTGCTCAACGACCTGACCGGGATCGTGGTCTGGCTCGACCAGCCCGAGTGATCGGGGTAAGCGACGTCCAGGGGCCTGGTGTGGAGACTGATGCCTCCACACCGGGCCCGGGAGATCGCCGAGCGGATCTAGGTCGCGGAGCAGGTGGGGGTCATTCCCCCACCGGTTCCGGTGCCCTGGTAGCCGAACTCGGTGGACTGGCCGGGGGCGATCGAGCCGTTGTGACCGACGTTGGTGAACCGCACCGCTCCGGTGTCCCCGCTCCGGTTGGCGTTCCAGGCGTTGGTGACGCTGGCGCCCGCCGGCAGGGTCATGGCGACCGTCCAGCCGTTGACCGGCGATGATCCCGCGGTCACCCGAACCGTGGCGACGAAACCGCCCGTCCACTGGTTGATCGACACCGTCGCCGAGCAGCCGGCGCCGGTCAAAGGCGGCGTGGTCGGCGGAGGGGTGGTCGGGGGCGGGTCGGTCGGCGGCGGCGTGGTGGTGGGCGGGGTGGTCGGGCCGTCGGTGAGGGTCGGCGTCTGCCAGTCCCGCCAGTCGGCCAGCCTGCCCAGTGCCCTGCTCGAAATCCTGATCACACCCGGATCGTTCCCCGTCTTCAGCAGGAACTTCCTGATGTTCTTCTGCAACGGGTCGCGCCACTCGGGCCGGTTGGCGCAGTGGCTGCCGTCCTGGACGTCGGACCAGTAGGTGATGTTGTCGCCCGCACCGAGCGCCCGGTAGACCTCCGCGCCGCCCAGGGCCGCCGCACTCGCGGACCGGGGACCCAGGTTGGCGATGTGCGGGTTGTCCATGATGAACAGCCCTCGCGGCGCCACCATGGCCACCATCTCGTGCGTGTCCACCGGAAGCCTGGTCGGGCTGCCCGTGAACGAGCCGAACGCGTCCCCGAGCCACGGCTGCTCGCCGTACGCGCTGCTCAGACTCTGGGCGCCCTCACCGGGGATCCCTCGGAAGATGGGAACACCGGCGCTACCCGACTCGATCGGCATGGTCAGAGCGATGCGCTGGTCGAACACACCGATCACGAACGCGCCCTTGCCGTACCGCGAGCAACCCGTGACGCCCATCGCGTCGGCCTTGAGAATTCTGCCGTCCGACTGCTCGATGACGTCGATGATCCGGCTCACGCCCCAGCCCCAGGCGGCGAGCAGCCCGGTGCTGCTCGAGGAGCCGTAGACGCTGTAGAAGGCGCCCTGCTTGTTGGTCCGGGGCGTACCCTCTCGCCCGACCGCCAGGGGGTCGTAGCTGATGACGGCGGCGCCGGCGGCCTTGATTGTGGCTGTGTCCGCGCCGAACCCGCCCACGACCACGACGGCCGGGAAGGGTCCGGAACCACTCGGCAGCTCGACCCTCGCCGAGAAGCTGGCGCTCCTGCCGTTGTGATTCACATTCACCGTGATGGTGGTGTTCGAGACCGTCCCCGTGACGGTCGCCGGCTTCGCGGGCTTCTCGCCGTAGACGAACTTCTCGGCCAGTTCCCTGACCTCCGCCCGGCGGCACCGCCAGTCGGCCTTGGTGGATATGGTCGTACCGTTCAGCTTCCTGAACGGGTCGGGAAGCTTGGCGTTGGTGGGCAGGGATCCCAGGTCAGGCAGGCCCGACACCGCACAGTCGGCGCCCTCGTCCTCCACTGACGCCGCGGCGACGAGGCTGCCGGCGACGGCCTCCGCCGTGGGGGTTCTCGCAACTACCGTCACCGATCCAGCGACCGTGAGCGCTGTTATCGCCAGCGCGACGACCACGGAACGGGTCCTGGAACGGCCCGAGCTGCTGATCACCGGGCTCTCCCTTCCAAGTGTGGTGGTGGGTGGCGGATCGACAATCGTGATCGATGGTCACGAATGTCAAGCCTCGCCAAGTGTTGGCCGGGTTATCGGAAAGTGTCAATATTCTTGCCGAAACTTTCGGCCGATCCTGGCACCACCAACCAGGACGCCACCAGACCCGGGGAGCCGTCGATCACCGCAGATGGCGCCTGTCGGACCTCCCGAATATCGAAAGTTTTCGAGACGAACGGGGGTGTCAACTCCCGACACCCCCGTTCGGCGCGACCGTCAGTGGACCCGCTGCCAGAGGGGAAGGAGCCCGGCGAGGATCAGCGCGGCGCCGATCGGCAGCAGGTCCAGGTTGACGGCGATGGACAGGAAGCCGAGCAGTACCAGCGGCGGGCCCCAACCTGGAATGAGTCGGGGACGGCCGACAGCGGCCCGCACCAGCAGGGTGAGCAGGCCGAACTGGAACAGCAGCGGGCCCACCGCCATCACCGGATCCGGCAGTGGCGCGGCATCGCCCAGCCGCGGAAAGAGGTCACCGAGGATCACCCAGAGGAACGCGGCCACGCCGACCAGCCCGGCGGCCGTCGCCACGTCCAGAAGCACCCGGAGCCCGGTGCGCGTCGTGGTGCTCGAACCAGCGGCACCGGCGGACCCGAGCAGCCGCCGCAGACCGACGACCAGACCCGCGAAGAGCACGAACGCGACCAGGAACAGGGCGTGGCCCAGGTCCCACGCCCAGCCCGGCCCGTGGTCGCCATCCAGGCCGTCGATGAGCCGCAGGATGCCGTAGAGCAGCAGGAGCACGGGGGCGCCGACGACCGCCGTCCGCACCAGGTGGAACGGCCGGCGGGAGACCCGCACATCGGTATCGGTCATCGCCTCAGCCTGGCAGGACGCCGACCGACCCGGCATCAGGATGTTCCTGTACCGGCCCCGGAGATGCCCACCCTGAGGGCTCTCGGTCACGAGCTGGGGAGCCGCGACTGCGGTCATCCCACCTAAAGAGATCGCGTACGGAGCAGCCGGTACCGCTCCAGCCGCTCCGAGCGGTACCGGTCGAGGGTGAGGCCGGCGTCGGCGAGGCGAGGACATTCCTCGGGCGTGCAGGCGCTGCATTCGTTGCGCTCGTGGAACTGGACGCAGTAGGACGCAAGCTCGACCTTGAACGGCACCCGACTCAGGACCTCCTCAAGACCCACCGCAACCACCTTCTTGCTGTGCTTTTCCTACCGACGCCTCTCAACATAGCCCAGCTTGTCCTACTCGTACAGCCCGTCTAATACGTCCAGCTCGTACCCGACGCCTAGTTGGTACAGACCGTTCATAAAGTCTCGGTCATGCTTGACGAGATGTCCCCGGTGGCGCTCTACATCCAGCTGGCGGACCTTCTCGCCAAGAAGATCGAGAGCGGCAAACTCAAGCCACGCCAGCCGCTCCCGAGTGAGGCCCACCTCCAGCAGGAGTACGGCGTCGCTCGCGGCACGGTCCGGGCAGCTGTCCGCCTACTGCGGGAGCGAGGGCTCGTCGTGACGCTGCCGGCTCGCGGCACGTACGTCGCCGACCGGAAGTCGTAGCCCTCTCCCGGCGGCTCGGCGGTCCACCCGACGAGGCTGCTTCGGCACTGCCGCGATCACCCAGTGGTCTCGCCCCACCAATCGATCATTACCCGTGTCATCCTGCTCGCATGGTGATCAAAGACGAAGACGTGGCGATCAGGGCAGCGCAGGCGGGAGCCGCTGTTGTGCGGGCCATGTACGGGGCCTCGCTGGCACGCTTCGACAAATCCGGCGGAGACTTCGCCACTGCCGCGGACCTCGAAGCGGAGAAGGTCATCCTCGACGTCCTTCGTTCCACCCGCCCGCAGGATGCCGTCACAGGTGAGGAGAGCGGACGTACGGGCGACAGCGCCGCCGAGCGGATGTGGCTGGTCGACCCCCTGTGCGGCACGCTGAACTACGCCGCGCGCACCATGCTGGTCGGAGTGAACGTCGCGCTGCGGACGGGTTCGACAGTCACTGCGGCTGCCTCAGCCGACCCGTTCGCCGATGAGGTGTTCTGGACTGACGGCACCCGTGCGTACGTGCGCCGCGACGAAGTGGACGAGCAGCTCAGGCCGTCGGCCGAGTCGGCGTTGGTGGACGTCAACCTCGATCCGCCGTTCCCGAACGCTCCGGAGTTCCGGGCTGTGCGGCTGCTCGCCGACGCGGGGTTCGTCGAGCGGTTCCGCCCACGCGTGGTCTCCACCAGCCTGGCGTTGGCGTGGGTGGCAGCCGGCCGGCGAGCGGCGTACGTGACCGACGGCGACATGCGGGACAGCGTGCACTTCGCCGCTGGAATCGGCCTGTGCCGGGCAGCGGGATGCGTGGTGACCGGCATCCAGGGGCAACCGCTGCACACCGGCGCGGGCGGGCTCATCGTGGCGGCAGATCAGCAGACCCACGCCGCCCTGCTGGCGCTGGTCGAGCATCAGGGGGAAGGGGTCGCGCGGTGACCAGCCGGGCCGGTGAAGCGTTCGAGACCGACCGTGCCGTGTCCGACATCGAGGTGCTGCTCGCCGCGGACCTACCCACCGGTGGCGCGACGGTCAGCGAGGGGGACCCGGTCACCGGGGAGTGGACCGCCACCAGGGGCGAGGGCTTCCACATCGGCCCGCTCTGGGAGAGCGACGACCTCGTTGGGGTGTACGGGACGGAGTGGAACAAGGCGGAGGAGGCCGCGGCGGAG
Organism: Micromonospora sp. NPDC005206; assembly: GCF_040608175.1. NCBI lineage: Bacteria > Bacillati > Actinomycetota > Actinomycetes > Micromonosporales > Micromonosporaceae > Micromonospora > Micromonospora sp. NPDC005206. The sequence goes on along the minus strand of NZ_JBEXHU010000037.1, from coordinate 19,360 downwards.
AACCTGGCCCTCGTCGTACGCGACTTGGACAGCCGGTGGGGACCGCACCGGCGGGTTTCCATGCGGGTGCCGCTCTTTCGGAATCAGGCGGGCGAGCCCATGCCGGCGATGTTCCAGGCTTTGTGCGATGTGGACTGTTACGGCGACCTGGCCGTCTGGGGGCCGTCGACGGTCAACGGCCGATGGATCGCGGTCTCCGTCAACCAGTGCGACGGAGACGCCCCGATGATCCTGACAGCGGTCGTCAGCGACCGGCCCATCATCGAACTGGCGGACTGACTCCTGCCGCCTTGCGGGCAGCGATGCCCTAGGCCATCAGCTAGGGTGCGGTCCCACCATCCCTCACCGGAGAGCACATGAATCGCAAGAAGGCCACCTGGCCTCGTGTCGCGACAGTGGCAGCAGTGCTGGCAACGGCCACGCTGTTCAGCACCCCGCCGACAGCTCTTGCCGCCGAGGCACTGCCCGACTTGTTCGTCTCCTTCGACCGCGAGCCCGTTGCTGAGATCGACAACAACGGAGCCACCGTCGGCATGTACGTCTACAACGACGGTGAAGCCACCGCCACCGGGGTAACCGTCACCCTCGACCTGAGCAAGGTCTCCGATCGGGTCACCGCATCCGTGCCCGAGTGGACCGACATCTGCAAGCTGGCCGGCGCCAAGGTCACCTGCACCGTCGGAGTGCTCGAGGCTGGTCAAACCACTACTCTGCAACCCCTCTCGCTGGTCAGCAGGACAGGTGCCGCCCCCGGCGGCGCGGGGTCGGTGACCGTGACCGTCGACGGCGCCGAAGACGACATGCACCCGGGCAACGACACCGAGTCGTTCCCGGTCACGGTGGTCGCGTCCGGCCCGGATCTGGTGGCCGCCGCGCAGGCCCTGAACGACAAGGGCAACCCGGTCGGCCCCGGCGACACCGTTCCGCTGTACGCGGGCGTCGGGAACGAGGGCGACACCGCCGCGACCGACTTCACGGTGCGGGTCAGTGTCCCCACCGGTGCGACCTTCGCCGAGCGGTACAGCGACTGCACCTACACCGACTACTACCCGAAGGACACCGGCCTGCCGTACGTGTACGGCCCGGGCGAGGTCAGCTGCGTCGTCCCGCTGACCCTCGAACCCGGCAAAGGCCTGCTGTTCTTGGACGACGAGACCGGCTCGTCGCTGTTCAACGTCACGTTCGGCCGCAACCTGAGGGGTCCGGACGAGATCTACGGCTCGGTCGACGTCGCACTGGCCGGCGAAGAACGCTCGGCGAAGAACAGCACCCGCGCCAAGGGCACGGGACCATCGTTCGCCGATGCCGTTCGTAAGCTGCAGGCGAAGGGCGCGAAGGGCGACCTCGCCAAGCAGCGCTCCGCACAACGCGAACTCGACGAGTCTGACAACTACGCCGACTTCGCGTTCTGGACCAAGAAGAACACCCTCGACGTCGCTGTGACGGCACCGGCTGTCCGGGGCGCCGTCGGGCAGACCGTCAACCTCGCCTACGAGGTCGTCAACAACGGTCCCTCCGACGGTGGCGGCCCGTCGGTGCTCATCACCGCGCCGACCGGCACGGTGCTGCTGCCCGCCAAGTGGTGCTACACCGACGGCACCGAGCACGAGATATTGCCGGAATCGGCGAAGCTCCGCTGCAGCTTCGAGAGCGAGTTCCCGACCACGGCGTCCGGCTACGGCCGGATCATGGCAACCGTGCAGGTGAAGATCAAGTCTGCTCCGGGCACCGACGGCACGATCGTCGCCCGCAGCGTCACCTCGGCGGCCGAGTCGAAGCCGGAGAACAACACCGCCCGGATCGTCATCACCACCGGCACCAACGGTGGCGGGGGCGACAACGGTGACGGGGACGGCGACGGTGGCTCTGGTGGCGGCCTGCCCGTCACCGGCGCCCCGGCCGCCGCCCTCGCCGGTACCGGTGCGGCAGTGCTCGCGCTCGGTGCCGTGCTGCTCGTGCTGTTCCGCCGTCGCCGCGTCGTGCTCCAGGCTCCGCGCGACTGACCAGCACCACTTACACCGACAGGGGCGGGCCGAACCAGGCCCGCCCCTGTCGCTTTCGTCGATCTGGAGCGGCTCGGTGACTGCACGACGTGGTGTGCCGGACCCGCCCGCCTCACCCGGCGCTGATGGCGTTCAGCTCGGCCAGCGCGTCGTCGGGAAGGGTCAGCGCGGTGGCGGAGAAGTTCTGGCGCAGGTGCGCGACGGATGAGGTGCCGGGGATGAGCAGGATGTTCAGGGAGCGCTGGAGCAGCCACGCCAGCGCGACCGCCATCGGTGTGTTGCCGAGACGCGTGGCGACGCCGTTCAGCACGTCAGACTGAAGCGGGGAGAAGCCGCCGAGCGGAAAGTAGGGCACGTAGGCGATGCCCTGTGCGGCGAGGGCGTCGATCATGTCGTCGTCGTCCCGGTTCGCGATGTTATAGAAGTTCTGCACGCACACGATCGGGGCGATGGCCTGCGCCTCGGCGATCTGCTCGGCGTTGACCGTGCTGAGGCCGAGGTGCTTGATCAACCCCTCCTGCTGCAACTGCGCGAGCACGGCGAACGGCTCGGAGATGGAGCCGGGGATGGGCCGGTTGAAGCCGCCGACGCGCAGGTTGACCACGTCGAGCACGTCGAGCCCGAGGTGATCCAGGTTGTCGTGCACGGCCTGGCGCAGCTGCTCGGGAGCCGGCGCCTTCACCCAGTTCCCCTCGGCATCCCGCAGCGACCCGACCTTCGTCACGACGTGCAGGTCGTTCGGATACGGGTGCAGAGCCTCCTTGATGATCTCGTTGGTGACGTACGGGCCGTAGAAGTCGGCCGTGTCGATGTGGTTGATTCCCAGGTCGACGGCCTCACGCAGCACGGCCACCGCGGCGTCGCGGTCGGCCGGCGGACCGAAGGCGTGCGGGCCGGCCAACTGCATCGCGCCGTACCCCATCCGGGCGACCACCAGGTCCCCCATGGTGAATGCTCCGCCGGGAGGTGTGCTTGACGTCATGCCGAATTCCTCTCACTGTTGCCGTAAATCGGACGAGCTTCCCGCCGGATCGGGCGCCAGACGACGGCGCCAGCGGTGACGGCTCCACACTCCGCCCACCGGGGTGAAACAGGATGAGCCCCGGTGATCCTGGGAGTGGCAGGGACAGGCAGACCGCGACCCACGCGGTTAACCTGGGGAGGGTGCGCGACAACAATCTGCTCGGCGGCTACCTGCGGGCTCGCCGCGAGCTCGTCCAGCCCGACAGCGTCGGCCTGCCCGCCGACGGGGTGCGACGCGTAGCCGGGCTACGGCGTGAAGAGGTCGCCATGCTCGCCGGCATCAGCGCCGACTACTACCTGCGACTCGAGCAGGGCCGCGACCGCAATCCGTCGATGCAGGTCCTCGAGGCACTCGCCCGCGTCCTGCGCCTCGACGACGCGGCGACCGACTACCTGCTGAGCCTGGCCACACCACAGCCCCGGCACCGGCGACGTCGTCCACGGCGAGAAACCGTACCGGCCAGCATCCGTCAACTGCTCGATGTCGTGGGCATACCCGCGTTCGTCGAGGACCGCTATTTCGACGTGCTCGCCGCCAACAGCCTCGCCCGCGCGCTGTCGCCCAACCTGCAGGCCGGCCAGAACCGACTCACCGCCATGTTCCTCGACCCAGCCGAAAGCGCGATGTACCCCGACTGGGACGTGGCCACGGCCAACCTGGTCGGCAGCTTCCGCAGGGCCGTGGGCACCGACACCGACGACCCGCGATTCGTCCAGCTCGTCGGCGAACTGTCCCTGGCCAGCCCACGATTCCGACAGCTCTGGGCCCGGCACGACGTCCGGACCTGCGAGGGCATGCCCACCCGCATGCAGCACCCTCAGGTCGGCGAACTCATTCTCAACCGCGAGAAGCTCAGCGTCGGCGGCGCCAAAGGTCAACTGCTCGTTGTCTACCACGCTCAACCGGGCACGAGCAGCGCCGAGAAGATGGCCCTACTCGCCTCCCTGACGATCCCCGCCGCTCCGGTCACCCACGCTCCGGCCGCCGACATCGCCGCAGCCTGACAACCCCGCGCGACCGGCCGAGGCCCTGACGACGGGCGGCAGCCGCCTGAGGCGCCGGCTCAGCGTGCTGCCGGCGTCAGCCGCACACAGCACTGGCCCGGGCTCGGATCGAGCACCACAAGGTGCGGTTCCTCCGCACCGTCGGCGACGCCCCGCAGCAGCTGAAGGTTGACCCCGCACACGAGTGCCGTGAACTGCTGGGCGAGCCGATGGAACGGACAGTTCCCCAACGCCAGGGCGCCTCCGTTCTGATCCTGGCGCCGCGGCTCGTAGCCGGCCTCCTCGAGCGCCGCCACGACATCGTCCGCCGCCGCGCCGATCGACCTCCCGGCCTCGTACGCCGTTCGATCAAGCACCTCCTTGACGGGTGTTCCGGTGTCGATCGACTCTGCCACGGCCGCCGCGAGCAACCCGCCGACGAGGTCGTAGTGCCGCTCGGGCACCGACACCGCCACCTCGCCCGCCATCCGCCGGTACAGCTTCGCGGGACGACCCGCGCCGGGCCCTGTGCGGCCCGCTGGCCGGCGGTACTCGACGGCCAGCAGGCCCTGGTCCGCCAGCCGGTCGAGATGGAATGCGGCGATCCGCCGGCTGACCCCCAGAGCGTTGGCCGCAGCGTCACGGCTGATCGCGTCCGCGCTGCGGGCGACGAAGTCGAACACGGCTCGGCGTGTCGGGTCGTCGAGGGCGGCCAGGGCGGCGATGTGGTCGGGCCGGGGGCGAGGAGCCATGACCGAAGTGTAAAACACGCGCTTGTTGACTTTAGAAGGGAGCGCCCCTAGCGTCTCTAAAAGACAGATAATGCGTTTCTAGAAGATTGGGGACTCTCGTGGCCACTACCGCATCGAGCTCATCAACGATCGCTGGACTGACTGCACGCACAGGAGGCCCTGCCCAGCAAGCGTTCCTGTTGCTGCGCACCGTCTTCACGGTGGCGCCGATCGCGTTCGGCCTGGACAAGTTCTTCAACCTGTTGACCGAATGGCCGGGCTACCTGGCGCCCTTCGTCGACCGGCTCGTCCCGGGCACCGGGCAGCAGGCGATGTACGCCGTCGGCGTGATCGAGATCGTGGCCGGCCTCCTCGTGGCGGCCCGGCCGAAGTACGGCGCTGTCGTGGTGGCCGCCTGGCTGGCCGGGATCATCGCGAACCTTCTGCTGCTCGGCGAGTACTACGACGTGGCTCTGCGCGACTTCGGCCTGCTCGTCGGCGCGCTGGCGCTGTGGCGGCTGGCCGGCGGTCGCCGCACCGCAGATCCGTCCGCGCCCCGCCGATAGCGACCAACGACGGACGGCAAGAGGCGTCTGACTGCCTTCCGGCAGGTCAGACGCCTCTCATCTTGTGCGCCGGTCCGGGCGAGTGGGTCGCGGGTGAAGCTCCGTCGCGCAGCCACCTTGTGGGGTAGCGCGACGACGCATATCGTGCCGATGTATCGGAGTGATATATCGAGGCGACGCTCACGGTCGCCGCCCAAGCGGGAGGTGCGATGAGGTCGATCGACTACGACACGGAGCAGCACCAGGACTACGCGCGCGGGCGCGCGCTCACCCAGCAGCAACTGCGGGTATGGATCAACGCCTTTGCAGCGGTACTGCCCGAGCGGCGCCCGCTGGCGGGGCTGGACATCGGCTCGGGGACCGGCAGGTACACCCCCGCGCTGGCAGGAGCGTTCGGGCCAGTCACCGGCATCGAGCCGTCGGTCCGCATGCGCGAGGTCGCGCAGACGCAGTCCCAGCATCCCGGAGTGCGATATCTGGCAGGCGCCGCCGAGGACATGCCGGTGCCGTCCAACAGTGCCGACTACGCACTCATGTTCCTGTCGTGGCACCACGTCCAGGACAAGCCCCGGGCTGCCCGGGAACTGGCCAGGGTGCTCAGGCCCGGCGGGCGGCTGCTCCTGCGCGCGAATTTCAGCGACCACCATCCGCGGCCGTGGTGGCTGGAACACTTCCCCAACGGTTACGACGTGGACGCCTCGCTGTTTCAGCCGCTGCACGAGGCCATCGCGATGTTCACATCGGTGGGCTGGCGCGTTGCCAGCTTCGGGACGGTCACCGAGCCGTCCTCGGGCACCTACGGCGACGTGCTCGAACGGCTGCGCCTGCGTACCCTCTCGTTCTTCGCGCAGCTCAGCCCCGACGACCTGGAGACCGGCTTCCGCCGACTGGAGCAGGCGGTTGCCGCACACCCCGACGCACCAGCGCCCGTGTTCGCTGAGCCGCTGCTCACACTCGAACTGGGCTGATGGGCAAAGGCCGGTCGTTCTGATCCCAAGCCCCGGCCGGGCTGTCCGAAACGGTCCCGTTGCTGTCAACGATTGCGCCCGGTGCCCGAGACTCAGCGGTTTACGAAGCAGGGGTACGCATCGACTCGCCCATCGAGCCGCTGCACCAGGAGCCGGTCGCCTGCACGCCAGATCGTCTCACCCGGATGTACGAGAACCGGTTGATCCGGCACGAGGTAGCCCCAACGATCAATCAGCGTGAGGCGATCGGCCTGCTCGTGCAACGCGCGGCCCTTCCTCTTGGCCCTACTCATGCTCAGGAGCATCGGCCAGGCGGTAGACAAACTGCAACGGATTGCCGCGAGCTACCCGCGTTGCTGATGCCGTCGGGCCTGCTCCTCATCGGGTGGTGACGGCGGCTCGGGTGGACGTTTCTTGACGCGGATCGCGTCGGAGGTGGCGATGCCGGTGAGGACGACAGGTGCGGTGATCGCGAACGCCAGTGGCGGTAGCAGGATCATCGCTGGCGAAGTGACTACGAGCGCCGGCACCCCGATCAGCCGAGAGCCGCGCGAGTACGGCGTACTCGAAAAGGGCGCGTCCTACGAGGAACAGGATCGGACCGCCGCTAATGACCGCGACCCATGCCGTGTCGGTGTGCCCTGAGGGATGCGCGATGACAAGCTTTCGCGCGTCGCCCGCTGGTCCTTCGTCGCGTCCGGCTCACCGTTTGCCGGCAACGCAGCAGCCTCGTTGGAGAAATGCTGCAAATGCGCGCCGGCCCGCGGCCGCTTTGGCCCATGTGGCCCGGGCTCAAGCCGGGCCGGGCATGTGGCGGGTCCGACCCTGCCCTGGAAGAAGGCGGAGGACGGATCGTGGCCGGAGAAGACTCTGTCGCGGAAGATGTCGCGCGCGGAGCTGGATGAGCGGTCGCGGCGGCACAGCGAGGAGTACGGCGACCAGAGCTGACAGACGCACGCTGGGTCCCGGACCGTTGGCGGTCCGGGCCTCAGCCGCGTTCTATCCGCGCCGTGCGGCCCCCGCGACCGCACCGGGGAGCACGCCCGCCCCACGCGATCGCCGATACTGGTCACCTCTCGGTGGGCGGGTTCTGCGGGCCGACGATCCATGCGATCTGGGCGCGCCGGCCTTCATGCTCGATCCAGAACTTCGGCAGAGGCCCTTGGTCCAGGTGTCTGCCCTCGGCGGCCGCGAGGGCGTGAACCTCGTTCAGGACGGTGTCGGGGATGACGATGATGTTGTCGAAGCCCTCGACCCGCTGCGCTTCGTTGGTGTCCCAGGCCTCGTAGGCCGCCTGCATCAACGCGTACTGGATGTCGGTCTCCACTGGTCGCCGTTCCCGGGTTGGCGTTGAGGGTGGTGCAGCAGGCATTCCCTCAGGGTCGCCCGTGCCCGGAACTTCGCTGCGAGGTAGGCGTGCAGGAGCCGGGCATGGGCCGAACAGCCGATCCGCTCTGTCGTCCAGCGTGCATGCTGCGGGCCGCGCGACCGACCGTCCCCGGCCAAACAGGTGACCGTCGCGGATTGACGACTGATAGTAGTGATCCTCGCGTTGTGCCTGGTCTGGGCGGTCGTTGATCCAGTCGGACTGCCCAGGTCCCGCCGGCGAGCGGGAACCGACACTCAGCCAAGGAGTTCTATGCGCACGCTCAAGATTGTCGGCGCCGCGGTCGGCGCGTTCGTTCTCTCGTCCCTGGCTCTGGCCGGTCCCGCTCAGGCCGCGCCCGGTGATGCGGTGTGGACGGCCAACGGTGACTCGTCGATCACCAGCAAGCACTCCGTCACCCTGGTCGGCAACAACACGTCGGTCGAGGCCGCGAACCTCGGCGTTGACGTCGAGGCCGGCGACGAGGTCCGCTTCTCCATCGCGCTGTCCGACGGGGCGGCGTGCAGCGGCGGCGCGCCCCGTGTCTTCGTGGTCGTGAACGGCACCAACACCAACTCGTGGGACCAGAACATCACCGCCGGCACACAGTGCGGCGAGGAAGGCACGATCACGTTCAAGATTCCGGCGGCCGGGACCATCGGGCAGGCCGGCGTGGTGTACGACAACGTCGCCGCCCCCGGCACGGTTGTGGTGTCGGACCTGCGGATCTCCGACGAGCTGGTCGACTTCCAGGCGGTCGAGCCGGGCGCCGAACCAACGAAGACGCCGACCACCCCGCCGACCAGCCAGCCCGAGCAGCCGCGCGACTGCGAGGCGTACGTCTACACCGGCACTGAGCAGAACCTGTGCGCCGACTTCCCCAACCCTCCCGGCACGGTTAACTGCTCTGACGTGAAGTACCGGGTCACGTTGGTGGACGTGAACAACGACCCGTGGGGCCTGGACGGCACCAGGGGCACGCCGGGGATTGGCTGCGAGTCCAACCCCCTCAAGCCGAACACCGCCCCGCCGACCACCAGCCCCGCGCCGGGCGCGGGCGGCGGCCTTCCCGTCACCGGTGTCAACGCCACTGCGCTCGGCGCCGTCGGTGTGATCGCGGTGCTGGCTGGCGTGGCGCTGGTGGTGGCGCGCCGCCGTCGGGTCCGCTTCGACGCCTGACCTTCACCGGAACGCCCCCGCTGCCGTGAGGTGGTGGGGGCGTTCGTGTTTGCCGGACCCGGCTACTGGGTCGGTGCGGCCCCCGCGACCGCACCGAGGACGGCGGGGCGCGGCCAGATGTGGGCGACGCTCTCCACCGCCCCGGGCATCCCACACTGGCAGCCCTCGCCCTCGACGAGGCCGACGCCGGCGCAGAGCCGGTTGGTGGCGCAGACGACGGTCCAGGACGGCACAGGGCCCGCGGTCTGGACGTAGAGCTGCCGTTCGCCGCACTCACTGACTCCGGCAAGGGCACGGCGATCCGGGCCTCGGTCGAGCCGCGCATCCTGAACGGCGCCGTTGCGTTGTGGGATTGGAAGACGCGTTAAGCCCATTGCCGGGTGGGCGGTCAGATCGCTTGGGCGAGTTCGCCAACGCCGCTGCGACCCGCAGAGCGGGCGGTGTGTCGAGCAACGGCGGCACGTCGTACACCGAATGTCGCCGGCCCGGCTCGTACCAGCCGCCCAGCCGTTAGCCCACACGGACCGCCCCGGACGAGCGGCCGAGCCCGGGATTGAGTCGGCGAAGTTGTCGTTGGTCGGCGGCAGTATCTCTTTGACGGAGAACCAGAGCGAATTGCCCCCGTCGCGGCCGTTGCCGCAGCATTGTCGTGGCTGCCACGAACCATCAGTCGATCCTTGACCATGCGCTGTCCGCCTCTGCAGGTGTCGCGGCCTACCGGCGCCACGGCACCCATCGCCGATGCTGACCGCCGTCGTCGAGCGGCAGGACAACCGTTACCACCGTGCCGGCCCCCGGCGCGCTGGTGACGGAGAGCGTGCCCCGGACCTCCCGGACCGCCTCGCCGAGAAGCCACATTCCGAGGTGATCTGGCTGGGGCGGATTGGTCGTGTCGAAGCCGACGCCGTTGTCGTCAACGGTCAACCGCACCTGATCGCCGGAGGTCTCGACCGTGAGGTCGATCCGGTCGGCGTGGGCGTGCTTGTCTATGTTGCGCAGCGCTTCGCGGGCGCTGCGGTAGAGCAGTTGGCGGACGTTGACCGGCAGCTCGGACGTCTCGACGACCCGCACGTGGCAGACCTTGCCCGCCGCGCGCATCGGTTCCGCCAGCTCGTCCAGAGCGGTCGGGAGTCCGGTGACGGACAGGTCTGGCGGATGGATGTCGACCATAGCCCGCCGCAGCGCCCGTACATCCCGTTGCACGGTGGCGGAGAGCCGACGGACGGTCTCCCGGAGCCGCTCGCCCCCACCGGACAGGTGCAGCTCCACCGCCCCCAGGGAGTAGCCCACCCCCGCCAGGTCCTGGATGACCTCGTCGTGCAGGTCGCGGGCGATCCTTCGCCGTTCCAGCTCGGATGCCGCGATGGCGCGCTCCAGCAGACGGCCCCGTTCGCGATGGGCTTGGTCCAGCCGGCGGGCGAGCGCCAGCGCCAGCGGAAGCTGGAACAGCTGCAGGACGACAATGGCCAGCAGCGCCAGCGGCGCGAGCCGCCAACCGACGTACCGCGCGTCGTCCTCCAGCCGGTCCGCCGGGAAGTACGCCTCGAACAACACCGGCTCCCCGTCGGTCCCCGACAGGCTCAGGTAGACCTCAACCAACCGCTCGACCTGTTGTTCGTACTCGTGCTCGGCCCGGTCCAGCTCGCTGATCTCGGCCGTCACCCGGTTGGTCCCGGCGAGTGCACGGTCCTCGGCGGCGAGCTCGTAGCGGCGCCCGATCAGCTCCGCCTGGTCGGAATAGAGCACCCGTCCGTCGAAACTCCACACCTTGACCCGGACCACCGAGCCGTCCCGCATCCGGGCCCGCACCGCCTCGTCGAGCGCCCGCAGCGCCATTGGATCTCCGGCCCGCAGCCTCGGCGCAGTGGGGCGAGATCAGCCACTCGGCCATACCACGCGCGCTGTGCTCGGCGAAGTGCACCGCCTGTTCCCGAGCCAGATGGACGCTCGCCAGGGACACTGCGACCGCTACCCCGATGATGGCCAGCGCGTTGAGGCAGAGGAAGTAGCGGACCGCCCGACGGAGTTCGGGACGCGGCGTGGATCGGCGCACAGCGCGGCGCACGATCAGGAAACCGCGGAGAGCGGGGTACGGGCGGGCGTGTCGGCCAGCTCGGTCGCCTGGGTCAGCAGTTGCGCCAACCGCCGCGCCGAGGTGCCGGCGCCCTCGCCGACCGCGCGCAGGTCGCCCACCGCGGCGAGTTCGCGGGCCATGGCCCGGATGGCGGCCACCACCCCGTCCACGCAGCCGGCGGACACTTCCTGCCGGAGCAGGTCGAGGAAGAGGTGCCGCAGCTCCGCCGACGGCTCGACACCGAGCTCATGACTGAGCAGCCGCCGGCACTCGTCGTACGCCCGGAGCGCCGCGGCCCGGTCGCCGGCCGCCCGGTGGGCGGCGACCCGCAGGTACCAGCCGCGCTCCGCTAGCGGGTCCCACCGCAGGGCCCGCGCGGCGAACTCCAGCGCCACCGGGGCATCGCCGACGGCGAGGGTGTGAGCGGCGGCGCCGACCAACGCGTCGACGATTCGCTTGCGGTAACGCTCGCGGGCATCGACCGCCCAGTCGGCGAACGGCTCGTCGACCAGCAACGGCTCATTCGCCAACGTCAGGGCCGCGCGCCCCGGTGGCTCCCACGTGTGGCTCCCAGGCTGTCAATTTGGGAATCGCACAGATCGGCTCTGGTACCGCGTTTCGCCGGGTCGGCACAGCCCTGGTTGGCCTGGTTCACTCTGAGGTCACACCAGCCTATGGCTCGTGGGTGGCCCGCCGGCTTGTGCAAACGGATCGGCAAGTGACTACTACACCCCCCAAGCCTTGCCAAACATGAGCGTTGGCAAAGAACATCGACCCATGGACGCGGATGTGGTGATTGCCGGATGTGGACCGGTCGGAGCGGTGCTCGCCGCACTGCTCGGCGACCGTGGCATCCGCGTCGTCGTCGTGGACCCGGCGTCCGACGCCCGGTCTGGGCCGCACGCCCACCCGCGGGCGGCGGTCCTCGACTCGCACGTGCAGCGGATCCTCCGCCGCATTGACGGCCTAGACGACTGGGACGAGTGGGCGACGCCGTTGCGCCGTTCGCAACTGCTCGGGCCCGATCGCCGCCCGCTGCTGACGCTTCGCCTGGCGGATGGCGTCCCGGCTGGCGTCATGCTCGACCAGCCCCGCCTGGAGCGGGCACTACGCGACCGACTGGCGCGGATGCCCACGGTGCACCTCCACACCGGTCGGTCGGTGACGGCGCTCGAGCAGTCGGGCGACATCGTCGCCGTCACGCTCGACGACGGCTCGACGCTGACCGCCTCGTGGCTCGTCGGCTGCGACGGGGCGTCGAGCACCGTGCGGGGCCTCATCGGGGCCTCCTATGACGGCGTCAGCTACCCGGAGCCGTGGCTGGTGGTCGACGCCCGCACCGATGAGCCCAACACTGGCGAGCCGACGTTCTCCCACGTGCTCGACCCGGCCCGGCCGATGGTGACGTTCGAGCGACCGGGCGTTCGGAGGTGGGAGTGGATGCTGCTGCCCGACGAGGACCCGGTCGGCATGGTGGCGCGGATTGACGAGCTAATCCAGCCATGGGCGGATCCTGCGGCGCTGCGGGTCGAGCGGGCCGCGGTGTTCACGTTCCATGCCCGTACGGCCTCGGCATGGCGCCGCGGCCGCGTGCTGCTCGCCGGCGACGCCGCGCACTCGATGCCGCCGTTCACCGGTCAGGGCCTCGGCGCCGGCCTACGCGATGTCGCGACCCTGTCCTGGCTGCTGGCCGACGCGCCCGGCGACGTGGACCGCTACGAGCGCGAGCGGCGGCCGGCCGTGGCGCGGATGACCCGCACGGCGTTACTCACCGGCCGGGTCATGCTCGGCCGCAACCGTTTCACGGCAGCCGCGCTGCGCGGGTTGGTGCGGACCGCAGGGATGTTCCCAGGCCTCGACGCGCGCGTAGCCAGGGCAGCCGCAGCGCCTGAGCGCCTCCCCGACGGCACCCGGCAGCTGCCCGATGCCCCGCTCGTCGTTGACGGCCGGCGCACCAACCTCGACGCGCTGCTGGGCAACCGGTGGGGCGTTATCTGCGGCAAGGCCGGCAGCCTCGACCCCGGCACCAGGGCGTGGCTCACCACGCACGGCGCCGTCTTCGCCGACGTGGATAGGTTTGCAAAAGGGCAAGCGACGATCGTGCGCCCCGACCGCTTCATCGCGACCACCGTCCCGTTCGCCTGAGGGGCATCGTCACCTCAGGTCGGAGTCCTGCGGGCCGTCGAGGACGGCGACGAAACCGTACGCCGGGCAGATCGTCCGCCGCCCATGACCGTGACTATGAACCACGATGCTCGGCTATTTCATCCTCGGACCGGGCGAGCAGCCACAGATCGCCTCCTTCGAGGGCTGACGATGCCGCTCGTCGCGCACGAGCCGTCAGGTGGACCAACAGGTCGTCTCCCTGAGTGAGCGTTGCCGCCAGGTAGTAGCTGGTCACCGCTACGACGAGCAGGACGGCGGCGCCCAGAGCCGGGCGCACCCAGCCCGATCGGACCCGGCACCCGAAGGCGAAGGCGGCAACTGCCCACGTGGCCGTGGAGTTGCCGAGTTAGGCAAAGGGGTACGGCACCAACTTCATTCACAAGAAGTCGAGGAAGCCGAGGAGCAGGAAACCTCCCACCACGGCGGTGAGCGCCAATGGTCGACGATCAGGTCGCATGGTGGGCAGCAAGCATATTGAGTATGCCCCACGACGATTGTCAGTCCCTTGGCGCAGCCAGGCGACAGTGCCAGCGCTGCTCGCAGTTGCATCAGCGCCTCTGGGTCATGCTGGTCAGCGAGGACCGGACGACGGTTGCGCCGCTTGCGAGTTGGTTCACCCGGCCCGGTTGAGTCGATGACCTGGACGCGAGTCGTGCTGTCCAAGGTCTCGGCCACTTCAGCAAGAAGATCGCTGATCACGCTCGTCATTCTTGTCGCACGGTGACGCGACAGCCACCAGAAGCCAACGAACCTTCGGATCATCGATGGTTTGCGAGGACACCGAGCATCGTGCGGTGGCCGTGAGCCACAGTCTAGACCTTGACCGATGGCGGGTCATTCTGGACGAAGCGGTGACGCGTGTCGCTGCCCGGTTCGCTCGGGCGGAGCCACGTGCGACAGCGGCGCAGTTTGTGGAAGGGCTGCTGTCGAACACAGAACGCAAGACCTGCTGGTCGTTGGCCGAACGGGCTGGTCACGCCGATCCGCAGGCGATGCAGCGGCTGCTGCGTACGGCCGTGTGGGACCCGGACGCCGTCCGCGATGACGTGCGTGACTGGCTGGTCGAGCAGCTCGGCCACCCCCGACGCGGTGCTAGTCACCGACGAGACGGTCATCGTCACGTCGACCGGGGCCACCGAGTCGGGGGTCTCCCTGATCCTGATGCCGGCGGAGCAGGCCGCTCAGGTCCGTTCGATGACCGACGGCGACCCGGCCACCTGGATGGTGACCGGGCCGCCGTCGTACAGGACGCGCGCTACGGGACGCGCGCTACGGCGCGCCCCGTGTACGCGCTACTGGAGCGGGTCGAGCGAGAAATCCGTCGTGACCGTCTTGCCCGCCTTGAGCTTGACCTTCGCCGTTTCAGGCACGTAGCCCTCGGCCGCGACGATCAGCGTGAGCGGGCTCACCCTCGAGTCGATCCAGTACGCGTACGTGCCGTCCTCCTCGGTGACCAGCGTCGTGTGGTACCCCTTGCCGCCGTTCACCTGGACGATGACCCCACCGAGCGGCTGGCCGCCGGCCTCGGTGACGGTGCCGGTGATCTTGCCCCACGACTTCGGGGCGGTGACGTTCATCGACACCGGCACCTCACCCACGTTATACGGCGTGTTGGTGCTGGCACCGATCGCGGCGGAGTACGCGCCCGGCTGGTCGACGTCGGCCGACATGGTCGCCTCCACCGTGACCGACTCGCCCGGCTCGAGCGTGACGGACGGGTTGTCGAAGGACACCCAGTCCGCCGGAGCGCCGCCCGTGCTACCCGTCACGTTCATCACGATGTGCATGCCCGGGAAGCCGATCGACGACGTGTCGGCCGGTTCGGAAATGCCGCAGTCCACCGAGGCGATGTACGACGGAGCCGTCTGGCCGGCGTTGTTCGAGCCGATGAAGAAGTAGCCATCCGCAGGGACGCTCACCTCGACCACCAGGGTGCCACCGGACGGAACCGCGCCCTCGACCGGGACCGTCACCAGAGTGCCGTTACCGGCCGGGACCGTGGCGTCGGCCGAGCCGATGAGCGTCATGTTGGCGTACCGCAGCTCGCCCTCGAGCGCGTAGAGGTTGACCGTGAGCGGCTGGCTCCCCTGGTTCACCTCCACCCCGAACGACACGCTCGACACGTCCAGGCCGTTGAGCCCGAAGTCGGCCAGCGTGAATGTCCGCAGGTACGAGTTGTTCCGGGTGGTGAGGCCGTTGTTGCACGACGCCGAGTTGCCGGTCATGATCGCCTGCGACGCGGAGTGCGTGATGGTGATCTCGTCGGCCGGGATCGGCGCCGCCTGAGGCGTCACCGTCTCGCCCTTGACGTTCGAACGCGACATCGACGAGCCGGCCGCCGACAGCTTCCCCTTCGGGGCCACCGACGCCGGGACGGTCGCCTTACCCTTCACCGCCGTGAGAGCACCCGTGGCGAGCGGCGCGAACTCGCCGCTGCGGGCTTCCAGCTCGACCGACGCCGGGGCGGTGCCCTCGTTGGTGATCGTGAGCTCCTCGGTGTGCGAACCGCCCATCGGCAGCTCGGCGTGCGTGTCGCCGTCCGAAGCGATGGTCACCATGCCCGCGGCCAGCGCGGCGTCGAACCTCACGGTGCTGTCCTCGGTAACCATGACCGAGCCGGTGGCAGCCTCATACTTCGGCGCCGTGATCTCGACCGAGTAGCCACCGGTGAGGACCGACGTCGAGTACGTGCCGTCCGCTCCAGTGGTCACGGTCTTGCTCTGGGCCTCGGAGGAGACCGCCACGGTCGCGCCGGAGATCGGCGTACCCGTGTTCCGGTCGGTCACCGTGCCGGCCACCGTGCCTCGTGGCGCGGAGTCGTAGTGGATCGACATTCCGGCATTGATCGTCGGGGTGTTGTAGGAGAACTGATGGGCGATGGTGCCGTTCTCGTTCTCGATACCCACCGTGGCCGAGCTGCCGGCCGCCGCTCCGCCCGAGTTCGCCCCGTAGCCGAGCTCGATCTCACCGTTCTCCAGGAGGGTCACGGAGAAGTTCGTCCGCTCGGCGCGGTTGGCGTAGAACGTGACGTTCCGGAACTCGAGGACGAACGCGTCCACGCCGTCGACCTGGGTGGCCGCGGTGTAGAGACCCGACGAGGCGTCGAAGTACAGGTCGTCCCACAGCCCGTAGATCGCCGCGTTGGGTTCGGAACTGTTCGGGATCGCGGTGTTGCTGTATGCGGTCGAGAGCCCGGCGAAGTTCACGTGGCCGTTGGTGGTCACGTACGCCGTCGTGTAGTCGCCCTCGTAGTACGGGAACGAGAACGGCAGCGGGACCGTGGTCGCCGCGTCGTCACCGGTCAGGTTCACCGGGGTGTCACCCGTGGCGGCCCCGTCGCTGCCGACCGTGCAGAAGTACCCGAAGTCGTCGTATCGACGGGCGATCTCGGCGGTGACCGTCTCGTCACCGTCGACGACGACCTCCTCCGAGAACACGCTCGTGCAGGTGCCGCCCTCGATCGAGATCGTGTAGGTGCCCTCGGGCACGTCGGCGAACGCGAACGCGCCGTTGGCGTCGGTGGTGACCGGGTCGATCGGTGCGGAGATGCTCACCGTGGTGCCGACGAACGGGTTGCCCGTGGCGACGTCCGTGACGGTGCCGGACACGGTGTGGCGTGGCGCGGCCTCGAGGTCGATGTCCACCGTGGTGGTCGCGTCGACGGTGACCGTGGCGCCGGTCGGGGCAGACGGCAGGTAGCCGAACGCCGAGGCCGAGACCTGGTAGTCGCCCACGGCGACGCGGACGGAGTACGTGCCGTCCGTGCCGGTGGTGACGGTACGGTCGTGCTCGCCGTCGACCGTCACGCGCGCCCCGCTGATCGGGTCGCCGTCGGTCTCGGTGACGGTGCCGGCAACGGTGCCCATGTCACCGATCGGCGCAGCGTCGATCAGCGCGGCCAGGTCGAGCGTGCCCTCGCCGTAGACGTTGTTGTTCTCGGCGGTGCCGCCGCACGAGGTGTCGTCGACGTTGTGGGCGGTCTGGTTCAGCAGTTCCCAGGTGCCCGGAATGTCGCCGATCAGTGCCGGTGCGGCGCTCCACAGTACGGCGACGGCGCCCGCGAGGTGCGGGGCGGCCATTGAGGTGCCGTTGTAGAGCGCGTACCCATCACCGGGGACCGAGGAGCGAACGGCCACGCCCGGGGCCGAGATGTTCGGCTTGATCCCGCCGCCCTCACCCGGACCGCGCGAGGAGAAGGACGCGATGCGGCCCGAGGAGTCGACCGCGCCCGTCGAGTAGTTCGTAGTGTTCGCGCCCGGCGAGGAGGTCGTCTGGCAACCGGGACCGCTGTTGCCCGCCGACCAGGCGCCGAAGATGCCGGCGGCAGCCCACGCGTCGGTGATGTCCTGGTACCAGTCGTCGATGGCCCCGGCGGCGACCGCGCCCCACGAGTTGTTGACGACGTGCGGCCGCATCGCCGGGTCGGCGTCGGTGCCGTCCGTGCGGGTCGGCGCGGTGATCCACTGACCGGACTCGAGCAGGTCGGCGTCCGAGCAGGTGTCGCAGCCGTTGGCCTCGATCCACTGCGCGTCGGGCGCGACACCGATCTGGTTGCCCTGGCCGTCGTCGCCCATCATGGTGCCCATGGTGTGGGTGCCGTGCCCGTTCACGTCGCACGGATTGCCGGCGCCGCACCGCCCGGAGGAGTCGAAGAAGTTGTAGTTGTTGACGATTGTCCCGTCGGGCTGCCGACCGCGGTAACCGTCGGCGAGCGCCGGATGGTCAAACTGGACGCCGGTGTCGACGCTCGACACGACGATGCCCTCGCCCGTGAAGCCCTGGGCCCAGACCTCAGGGGCGTTGATGAAGTCGAGGCCCCACTCGACCGTGGCCGGGGCGTTCGCCGGCGCCTTCTCGCGCTTGACCGGTTCGACGAGGTCAAACTTCGTGGTCTCGGTGATCTGGCTGACCTCGGACTGCGCGGCGAGCTCCTTGGCGAGCTCCAGCGTGCCGTCCTCGACGAGGATGCGGTTGCTGATCCAGAAGCTCTCGTAGTCGGCGTTGTTCGCCTCGAGCTGCTGGATCACGTCGGCCTGGGACGTCTTGGCCGTGCTGGTGAGCGCGTCGTAGACGTACTGGCCGCGCTTGCCCCAGTCGGCGTTGTTCGGCGCCGCGTCCAGGTTGGCCTTCGCCGACAGCTTCACCCAGAAGTCCGCCGAGTCGTGCGTGGTGAGCGTCTTCTCGACGGCCGAGGTGAGCTTGTCGGCCGGGTTGGCTGACGGTGCTGTGGTCGACGGCGCGGCGAACGCGGGTACTGCGCTCGCCATCGCTGTCGCGAGAACCGCGAAAGCCGCTGTCACGACTGACGCGCGTCTCACATGCCTGGTTCGTGTGTGCACGGAACCTCCATGTACTAGCGCGCCGCAGAGACAGGACGCGCACGACACCCCACGGTCGTGGGCTATAGACCAACATGGATGATGCGGCACAGGTGGGTCTACCCGGCGGCATGGGCAACTCGGGAGCACTCCGGTCAACTCGCGGCTAACTGATGGTCAGCGCGTCATAACCATGCGACGTTTCCGGGTCCTCGTCCCAAACCCACGAAATGGCGGGTTCTCCGACATGGCATGACTCCGACAGGGGCGACCGATGAGTAAGTCACGAGGCTGCACGCACAGCACATATCGACTCCGGCCGTTGGATGCTCGGAAGCGGCCCGCCGGCAGGGAAGGACCACGTGGCCCGAACGACCAAACCGCTAGTACCTGGCAGCAGCGGACAACCGCGCCGGTTGCGCTGGGCGTAGTGCCCATGGGACTCACCATCGTGCCGGGAACCAGCACCGCGAGTGCCAGCCCACAGCCGACCGAGACCTACGTGGTGCAGATGGCACTCGACCCGGTCGTGGCCTACGAGGGCGGAGTTGCCGGCCTTGCCGTGCCCAAGCCCGCCCCCGGGCACAAGGTCGACCCGCGGTCGGCAGGGTCGTGTCGTACGTCGACCACCAGGAGGCCCGGCACGCCGCCGCCCTCAGCCGAGTCGGCGGCGGCAGGAAGCTCTACGACTTCAGTTACTCCTTCGACGGTTCGCCGCTCGGCTGACCGCCGATCAAGGAGAGTGTTCTCGACCCCGGCGACCGGGCGGTGCTGTGGATGGCAGACGACCACCTCGTGGCTCTCACGTCGCTGCTCCCGACCGACTCAGGATGGATCCTGTAACGCCATGGGCATCACCGACTCCGGCTGGGTCACGGGCATCGGCCTCTAAGAGGGCATCTTGATCAGGTCGGCGTCGGTGTGTCCGCTTCGGGTTGATCGTCACGCCAGGATGGCGTCGCTTCGTGGGTGAGGCGCCGGC
>NZ_JBEXHU010000036.1:0-38744 GCF_040608175.1 Micromonospora sp. NPDC005206 | reverse complement strand
CCAGATTCGACAAACTCGCTGTGCGCTACCAGGCCACACTCCACGTCGCCGCGATCAACGAATGGCTCTGAACCGAGCTATGAAACACGGCCTAGAGATCGGATCGAAATGTTAGCGCTAACACCCGCCTCAGGGGGGATGGCCCGTGTCGTGTTGGGTGGCTGACTTCGGGGCCAACTGGCGGCCTGCAGGCCGCGCACCGTGGCGGTCACATAGAACCGCCAGCCTGGTCGGGCCACGCCGCTCCCCGTCAGCAGGGGGAGGAGCACGGTCCATCCCAACGAAGGCGAACGCAGTTCGTTGGCTCCGGCGACCCGCTGGCAAGTCCCCAGCCGGCGGGCAACCAAAGAACAGGAGTACCAGTGAGAGTGAAGAAACCCAGTATCCGTTCGTTAGGTCTTGCCGCCGTCATAACGCTGGCTGCGTTCGTGCCAGTATCGACCCAAGTTGCTTCCGCCGACGTCGACGACGCTCCGCTGGCCAACTCGTCCACGTCGTGTCCGCTTCCTGCCAAGTACAGTTGGACGTCCACGGGGTCACTCGCGACTCCGAAGGCGGGATCGGTCTCGCTCAAGGACTTCTCCACGGTCGAGTACAACGGCCAGCATCTCGTCTACGCGACCACCCACGACACGGGAACGTCGTGGGGCTCGATGAACTTCAGCCTCTTCGACGACTGGTCTGACATGGCCACCGCCACGCAGAACACGATGACCTCTTCCACGGTTGCGCCGTCGCTGTTCTACTTCGCTCCCAAGGACATCTGGGTCCTGGCCTATCAGTGGGGCCCGTGGCCCTTCATCTACCGGACCTCCCACGACCCCACCAACGCGAACGGGTGGTCGGCCGCGAGCCCACTGTTCACTGGAAGAATCTCCAACTCCGGCACGGGGCCGATCGACCAGGCGGTCATCGGTGATGACACCGACATGTACCTGTTCTTCGCCGGGGACAACGGCAACATCTATCGGGCCAGCATGCCGATCGGCAACTTCCCCGGCAACTTCGGTGCCGCCTCAACCATCGTGATGAGCGACACCCGCAACAACCTGTTCGAGGCGGTCCAGGTCTACAAGGTGCAGGGCCAGGACCAGTACATGATGATCGTCGAAGCGATCGGCGCCAACGGGCGGTACTTCCGCTCGTTCACCGCCACCAGCCTTGACGGTACGTGGACCCCGCAGGCCGCGACCGAGAGCAACCCCTTCGCCGGCAAGGCCAACAGCGGCGCCACCTGGACCAACGACATCAGCCACGGCGAACTGATTCGCACCGGCGCCGACCAGACCATGACCATCGACGCCTGCAACTTGCAGCTGCTCTACCAGGGCCGCGATCCGAGCTCGGGCGGTGACTATGGCCTCCTGCCCTACCGGCCGGGCCTGCTCACGCAGAAGAAGACCCTCAGCGGCTTCTACCAGCCAGTCGAAATGGACGGGGTGATCAACGCCGTCAAGGCCGGAAGCACTGTACCGATGAAGTTCGAGGTCTACTCGGACGCCACGGAGCTGACCGACCCCGCCCTCGTAACCATGACAGTGGCCGATGTCGCCTGCGACGCCAGCGCGCCGACGGAAGAAGTCGATTCTCTCACCACCGGCGAGACAGCGCTTACCTACACCGACGGTCACTTCCAGTACAACTGGAAGACCCCGAAGAGCCCCGGCACCTGCTATGCCATTGCCGCCACGACAGAGGACGGATCGAGCATTACCGCTCAGTTCAGCCTCCGCTAGTCACGACACCGACAGGGAGGGGCTCCGCTCCGTCCCCTGCACCCCCTTCGTGAATCTCTAGAGTCGACAGTCCGGTCCAACTCGTGGACCGGACTGTCGAGTGTAAGGAAAGGAAGAGGTGCATTATGCCTTATCTGTTGACAAGAAGGCGGAGGGCCATCTCCGTCATGATGGCGCTCATCCTAGCTGTCGGGGGCCTGGCAACTGCCCAGCCCGCGCACGCAGATATGCCGGTCATCGGCTCGTCTGACAATGGTGACGGGACGTATGACAACCCAATGATCTGGGCAGACGTGCCCGATACGGACGTCATCCGGGTCGGTGACGCCTTCTACATGTCGAGCACGACAATGCATATGAACCCGGGTGTTCCGATCATGAAGTCGTACGACCTCGTGAACTGGGAGATCATCAGCTACGCGTACCTGATCATGGATGACAGGCCGGCGACTACGCTGAAGAACAACCAGAACATGTACAGCCAAGGGACCTGGGCTAGCAGCCTAAGGTACAAGGACGGAACCTTCTACATCGTTGTCCCGTCACCGACAACGAACAAGACCTATTTCTTCCAGACCGAGGATCCAGAGCACCAACCGTGGCGCCGAACAGAGGTCAACACCCGGTACCACGACGGCAGCCTCCTGATGGACGACGACGGACGCAACTGGCTCGTCTACGGCAACAATCCCCTCAGGATCATTGAGGTCAACCAGACTGTGACCGGCATCGCCGCGGGCGCCCAGTCGCGGGTGCTCATCCAGAACATCCACGCGCCGGACCCGATCACTGGAATTACGCCCACGAGCGGGCTTGCAGAGGGCTGCCACATCCAGAAGATCGACGGCACCTACTACGTTGAGTGCATCACGTGGCCTTCCGGGAAGCCGCGTACCCAGGTTGCCCACCGCGCGAGTAGTCTCGAGGGCCCTTGGGAGTCCAAGACAATCGCCCAGGAGAATGTCCGGGTCGGGAATGGCACTGGCGGGCCAGCCCAGGGCAACATCGTCGACGACGGGCAGGGTAACTGGTACGGCGTAGTTTTCCGCGACAGCGGTTCAGTCGGCCGAATCCCTTGGGTCATGCCAATCCACTGGACCGATGGCTGGCCGATGTACGGTGACGACGAGACTGGCCTTCACCTTACGCGGGGCGGCCCGAAGCCAATTCAGGGCTTCGAGATGAAGAGCGTTGTCTCGTCAGATGAGTTCACCAATAGCGAGCCAAAGCCGACTTACAACGACGCGATCCTGGATCCTCTTTTGCCGGAGTATGTATACAACGGCTCGAACCTCAAGCTTGAATGGCAGTGGAACCACAATCCAGACAATCGGTACTGGTCGCTCACTGAGCGTCCGGGTTGGCTGCGGCTTGCAACGGGGCAGATGGCCACGAACGTGCTAAATGCACGAAACTCGCTGACGCAGCGAACCTTTGGGCCAGCGTCCTCCGCCCAGGTAGCGGTTGATGTCAGCAGCATGAAGAACGGCGATCGTGCGGGCCTCGCGCTCTTCACTGCTAGATACGGCACGATCGAGGTGCGAATGGACAATGGTGCCAAGACCATCGTCATGATGAACAGCTCTTCGACCACGAACCACACCGATGTCGCGAGTTTTCCTCTCACGTCGAACACGGTCTATCTTAAGGCGGATGCAGACTTCGCAGGTCAGTTGGACCGAGGAACGTTCTACTACGGCCTTGACGGCGTGCACTGGACCCAACTGGGTAACACCCAGCAGATGAGTTACAGCACGAATAACCACTTCATGGGGTACCGCTTCGCCCTGTACAACTACGCGACGACCGAACTCGGCGGTTACGTGGACTTCGACTACTACCGGATCAGCGACGAACTGCAGGGTGCAACGCCGCTGACGATCAGGGGCTTCTACCAGCCAGTCGACATGGACGGAGTGATCAACGCCGTCAAGGCCGGAAGCACTGTACCGATGAAGTTCGAGGTCTACTCGGACACGACCGAGCTGACCGACCCCGCCCTCGTAACCATGACAGTGGCCAATGTCGCCTGCAACGCCAGCGCGCCGACGGAAGAAGTCGAGTCTCTCACCACCGGCGAGACATCGCTTACCTACACCGACGGTCACTTCCAGTACAACTGGAAGACCCCGAAGAGCCCCGGCACCTGCTACGCCGTTGCCGCCACAATACAAGACGGATCGAGCATTACCGCTCAGTTCAACCTCCGCTAACACGACACCGACACGGAGGGGCTGCGCACACCGCAGCCCCTCCCGTCTTGTGCACTTCGCTCCTATACCACAGAGTGAACCGCCGATACCGGGGCTATCTGGCGTTCATCATCCTCGTCACGGCTCGGTGGAGACGCGCCGCCGGCCCGGTGGCGCTGCTCGTGCTGTCGCTGTTGGTGACGGCGTTCTTCCTGTTTCAAGCCCCGGTTTGGTGCTGCGCAGTCAACTGCGACGGACCCCTGTGCCGGAACAACTCCTCTGGCCTCTTGCTTGGCTGTAGCAAGCGGCAGCACAAGTGGCAGAAGCTCAGGATGACCATCGTTCCGCATGCCTGGCGGCAGATGAACCGCGGGCTCTGGGCGTCGCCGCGGGAGGCGCTGACGACCCTCGGTGCTGTCGTGGGCATAGTCTCCGCGCTTGTCGCAACGGCTATCAGTGTTTCCGGGCAGGTGTCTGGTAAAGCCTGAGCGGTTCGACCGCCGTCGGTGCCTCACCGTGCCCGGCGACGAGACGGCGTAGGCCGCACTGGTGCCGTTGCATTGTGGGATCGCCGGGCGCGTTGAACCCGCGTCGGTCCGAGGTCATCAGATCTCCAGGGCGAGGGCGGCGAACGCCGCCGACACCCGCGTAGCCGGCGGGGCATCGACGGCGAGCTCGTAGTGTCCGCGGCGCAGGTTCTGCATGAACGCGTGGCCGGCGATGATCACTTGTGCTGTCTCGTCCGTTCGTAGTCCGCGCATCGGTCTCAACCGGTGTCTGAGCTGGCTGTGATCAGCCTCGATCGGATTGTTCGCGCACTGTTCGACGTGGCGCCACGCCTGCGGGATCAGCGCGTCGAGCACGCCTGGGTAGACCGGGGCTGCGTCGGTGACGACCTCGCTGGGTGTCACCTTCAACGTCGACAGCGCCCTGCGGAAGAACCGCCGGGCCGCACCGGCGTCACGGCGGGCCGAGACCAGCACGTCGACGACCTGCCCGTGCTGGTCGACCGCCCGGTAGACGTAGCGCCAGATTCCGTTGATCCTGACGTACGTTTCATCAACGAACCACCTGTCACCGGGCGAGTGCCGGCTGAATCGGGCGGCGTCGGCCAGCAGCGGGGTGAACCGCTGCTCCCGCAAGGCGCGAAGCAGGAACGGAACGTTCTTCACCAGTTTCCTGCCCGCGATCAGTAAGGACGCCCTGAAGAGGATCAGCGGAGAAGTCCGCTCATGGCGGCTTCACATGCGGATGCATCTGACCTTCTCCGAGCTGGCGCAAAGGACCAACCCGGTCGTGCGCGGCTGGTTTCTACGGGGCGTTCTACCGCTTCGCGCTGCTACCCCTCCTACGACGCATCAACGCCTACCTGATGCGCTGGATCCGCCAAGAAATTCAAACGGCTCCGGAAGTTCAAGAAGGCCCACGAGTCCTGGAAACGCATCACCCGCCAGCACCCCAGGCTCTTCGCCCACTGGACATGGACACCGACGTTCTGGTGATCAGGATGACAAGAGCCGTGTAACGGGAGACTGTTACGCACGGTTCTGTGGGAGCCGGAGGGTGAGACTCCCGCCGGCCACCCGACCTTTAGGTGCGAAACACGAGATCCCCAACCGGCGACGCAACTCCAGGAGCTCGGACCGCAGGGCATCGTCTCGTTGACCTCGTAGTGCCGCCATTGTTAGCGTGAACAATGCTCATCCACTTCAGAGGGAGTCTGACACCGACCAAGGAGGATCAATTGAGATTGCGACAGCAAAGGTCACGTCACACGTTGAGTCGGAAGGGTAGAGGTGTCGCGGGCCTGGTACTGGGGGCGCTTCTCTCGGTCTCGTTCGCAGCGACGCCCTCGCACGCTGCCGAGGAGGAGCTCAACGAGGGTCTGGTGCACCACTTCGCCCTCGACGAGACCAGTGGGACGACGCTGGTCAACTCGGGCAGCGCGGGCTCGGCGGCGAACGCCACGCTCGTGAGTCCGGAGAAGGCGACCTTGACCGGGAAGGGAGTCAGGTTCAACCCCGACTCCTACGAGAGCGCCCTCAACGGTGCGTACGTGGCCCTGCCGAAAGACATCACCGCCGGCATGTCGAACCTCACCGTCGACTATGACGTGTGGATTGACCCGGCGAACGTCGGCGAGCACCAGATGTGGGGCTTCGGCGCCAAGTCCGGCTCGTGCGACGTCGACACCGGCGCCCAAGGCTCCATCTTCGCGTCGAACACCCAGCGGTTCCGCGTCGCGGTGGGTTCGGCGAACCTCCAACAGACCCGGGTCCGCATGCCCGAGGGAGCGTGGACGCACGTCACCTTCACCCAGTCACTGAACGCGAACGGTACGAGCTGGACCGGCAAGCTCTACCTCGACGGCGTGCTGCACGCGACGTCGACGAACCTGACCACGCCGCCTTCGGTGAACGCAGCGGGGACCAACTGCAACTTCCTCGCTCGCTCGCAGACGTCGGGCCACTACTCATTCCGCGGAACGATCCGGGACTTCCGGGTCTACGACCGAGCAGTGAGCCTCGATGAGACACTCGCCTTGGCGGAAAGGACCGTCTCCACTGGCGTTCACGCCGACGCCGACGCCATCGACCTCGGCCTGACCAGTGCGATCGTACGCGACATCACTCTGCCCAAGGTGGGCTCCGTGGCGGGCTCGGCCATCACGTGGACGAGTTCGGACCCGTCGGTCGTCGCGGTCTACACCCCGCCAGCCGTCGCCAGCGCACGCAAAGTTGCGGTGACCGGCAGGATCACCCGCCCCGCGCAGGGGCAGCCGGACGCGACGGCCACGCTCACGGCGACTGTCCGCAAGGGCGCCAATCAGGTCACCACGCGAGAGATCCCCATCGTGGTGAAGGCCGAGTTCGACGACGCGCAGGCGGTCGACCGTGACAGGTTCGACCTGACCCTGTACGACACCGACGACGTGCGCGGAAACATCAACATCCCTGCCAACGGCGAGTTCGGATCCAAGATCACCTGGAAGTCGACCACCGAGCTCGTC
This sequence comes from Micromonospora sp. NPDC005206, assembly GCF_040608175.1. Classification (NCBI taxonomy): domain Bacteria; kingdom Bacillati; phylum Actinomycetota; class Actinomycetes; order Micromonosporales; family Micromonosporaceae; genus Micromonospora; species Micromonospora sp. NPDC005206. The sequence continues at coordinate 31,806 of NZ_JBEXHU010000036.1, read as the reverse complement.
ACCCCGACGGGTGAGGTGACTCGCCCGGCCTTCGGCCGTGCGGATGTTGCCGCCACCCTGACGGCGACCATCACCAAGGGTTCAGCCTCGCAGACGAAGTCGTTCCCGGTGACCATCACCGCCATGCCCCGTTCCGAGGAGTACGAGCGGTACTTCATGGGGTACTTCAAGGGCGAGGGAATCGGCGACGGTGAGCAGATCATGTTCGCAACGTCCAACGGAAACACCGCTCTGGACTGGACCGGTCTGACCGGAGGCTTGCCGTCGCTCATCTCCCAGCTGGGCGACCAGGGCCTTCGTGACCCGCACATCGTCCGCTCACCCGGCGGCGACACGTACTACATGATCGCCACCGACCTGAACTGGTACGACCAGGGCGGATACGCCATCAACGACACCCAGTACATCGAGGTGTTCGAGTCGCACGACCTCGTGCACTGGACTCCTCAGCGGCACGTGAAGGTCGCGCCCGACAACGCGGGCAACGCCTTCGCGCCCGAGTCGCTGTGGGTCGACGAGATCGGCGCCTACGCCGTGTTCTGGGCACAGTCGCTGTGGAACGACCCCGTGAACCGCACCGGTCAGGGGAACGCGCAGATGTGGTACACCACGACGCGCGACTTCCAGACGTTCTCCGGTCCCAAGGTCTGGCAGAACCCGGCCCCTAAGTCGCGGATCGACACGACCGCGATCCGGGTCGGTGACTACTACTACCGCGTGACCAAGAACGAGGCCGGCAACCAGGGCTCGGACATCTTCTCCGAGAAGCACACCGACTTCCTGGGCAGCAACATCGACAACTGGAAGTTGGTCGCTCCGGCTCTGGGCCGCACGACCTGGGTCGCCAATCAGGGGTACGAGGGGCCGGTCATTTTCAAGGCCAACCCTGGTGACACCTCCTGCCCCGGTCAGTTCTACCTCTGGGGTGACCGGTACACGAACGGCGGTGGATACCAGGCCGCGTGCCACGAGAACATCGAAGCTCCGACCTGGAACGCCAAGGCGATCACGATGACGAACGCGGGTGTTGTCCGTCCGCGCCACGGCACCGTGATCCCGCTCACCCTCCGCGAGTGGAACGACATCCGAAAGATCCCGAACAGCGACGTCACGACCACCACCGAGGTGGCTGTCGATCCGTACGCGAGCGGGGCCCAGACGACCACGGCCACCGCCACGGTCAAGGCAGCCGACGGGTTCGAGACCGGCGGTCAGGTGCGGTTCAGCATCGGCTCGTGGTCGAAGCTCGCCTACCTGAACGACGGCGCGGCCACGGTCACGCTGCCGACGGGTCTGGCTGCGGGCGCCCGGACCGTTAAGGCCGAGTACCTCGGCTTCGACTACCTGAAGGCGTCGGAAGGTACGGCGTCGTTCAAGGTGCCCTCCGGCCCGGCCGCCGTCAAGGTCCAGGCGAGAACCGCGCCGGCATCGGTTGTCCGCGGGGACACGGTCAGCCTGAACGTGACTGTTGGGCCGGCGGGCGGGCAGAAGCAGCAGGCTCCGACCCCGACCGGTGAGGTCACCGTCACCTTCGGCGGCACCGTGCAGGTCGTACCACTGACGGACGGCAAGGCCGTCGTCACACTGCAGACTGCCGATCTACAGCCCGGGAGGTACAGGGTCCACGTTGCCTACTCCGGCAACCCGACCTACCAGCCCTACGCCGCCAACTACCAGAATTTGACGGTGCGGTAGCCAGCACAGAAAGATCTTGATCCACAGGTCTTGGCGATAGCTCCCTTGCTCGGTCCGGTTCCGCAGGTTCCCGGACCTGAGCTTGAGCATCGTCCCAGGTCTGTCGTCACATACACCTTCCGCAGGCGGACTTGGAGGCAACCCGGGGCGTGCTGAGATGAGCGACAAAAAGGAGCGGGCGAGATCGATTGATCTCGCCCGCTCCCTACCTACTGCTTCAGACTAAGGGGTGATCATGTCCTTTGAGGCAACCAGGTTGTAGTTCTCCCCAAACACGTTGAGCTCGTGGACTCCGACCTTGACGTTCTCGGTCGTACCCAGGATCTTCAGCCTGACTGCGTTCGTCAGCACCTGGTCGAAGGCGACTAGTCAGCCGTGTACGCAGTGGTGTTCGTACTCCTGTCGACCAGCGGCCGCCACGTGTTCGTAGCGATGTCCTTGTACTCTGGTGTGTACTGCACGGTACTGTCCTCTGTGAACGCACGCCCGAGCTCCTCCCACTGCATCTGCGCAGCAGAGATGTGGAAGACAGTCGCGAAGCCCCTGATGTACGTCGGCGCAGTGTCGCTGTCAGCCGGCTCCCACCAGGTGGATAGGGATCGGTCCCCTCCGTAGTACGGGATTGCGCCCGGGGGCATAGCTCAGGGCAAAGGCAAGGTAGCGATATGACTGTTACGGGCGGTTCGTGTAGGCGCTCCTGATCATGGTGGTATGGGGGCGGGCGTGACCTTCCGATGATCATCCAGGTGTTGAGGCTGGAGCATCGAAGGGTCACGCCCGTGGGTTCATCATCGCTGATCGACGTGTTAGCCGGGCACGCGGATCCGGCCGTGGCACCGGTAACGGAACCGGAGGGTGCTCGCAGCCTGGTAGAGGCGTTGCAGCAAGTGCCGGACCAGCGCGACCCACGCGGCGTAATCCACGTGCTGGCCGGTGTGCTGGCAGTGGCGGTAGCCGCGGTCCTGACCGGCGCTCGGTCGGTGACGGCGATCGGTGAGTGGGCAGCCGATGTCCCACAGGGGGTTCTGGCCGACCTCGCCGTGTTCCGCGATCCGTTCACCGGCCAGTACCGGCCGCCCGTGACCTCGACGATCCGCCGGATCCTGGTCGATGTCGACGCTGACGCTCTCGACACGGCGGTGAGCCGGTGGATCATCGCTTCTGCCGCATCGGCGACCGGCATGCCGCGCAGACGGGCCTACAGTGTGGACGGCAAAACTCTGCGCGGCAGTGGCCGCGCCGGCACGCAGAAGCATCTACTCGCCGTGCTCGACCAGCACACCGGCGCGGTCCTCGGCCAGGTCGACGTCGACGGCAAGACCAACGAAATCACCCGCTTCGCGCCGCTGCTCGACGCCCTGGACCTGACCGGGGCCGTGGTCACGGCCGACGCCCTGCACACCCAACGCGAGCACGCCCGCTGGCTCGTCGACACCAAGCGCGCCGCGTATCTGTTCACCGTGAAGTACAACCAGCCCGGCCTATACCGGCAGCTCAAGAACCTGCCCTGGTCGAGGGTGCCGGTCCAGGACGAGACCAGTGAACGCGGACACGGCCGCTACGACATCCGCCGCCTACAGGCCGTCACCTGCACCGGCGCCCTCGCGCTGGACTTCCCCCACGCCACCCAAGCCCTGCGGATCCGCCGACGCCGCCTCAACCTGAGCACCGGGCGGTGGTCCACCGTCACCGTCTACGCCATCACCAACCTCAGCGCCGCGCAGGCGACCCCCGCCGAGTTGGCCGACTGGCTCCGCCGGCACTGGACCATCGAGGCCCTGCACCACGTGCGTGACGTCACCTACGACGAGGACGCCAGCCAGGTCCGTACCGGCAACGCACCCCGTGCCATGGCCACCCTGCGCAACACCGCCATCAGCCTGCTCCGCCTCGCCGGCATCACCACCATCGCCAAAGCCCTACGCCACAACGCCCGCGACCCCTACCGACCCCTCCGACTCCTCGGAATCGAATGAATCAGACATACCTCTACCTTGCCTCAGCCCTGGGGCATAGCTGCTTGCCCAGTACACCTGGCTGTTGGTAGCCACATTGTAGAGCCCGACGTCGTCCCTACCCGAGATCTTCTTCCCGGGAGCCAGTTGCGGCGTGTTGGACAACTCGCAATCGAGCGATGCAATTTCCGACCGATCGATGAACCGGACCGGTGTACTCAATGAGGCTGAAGCGGCGATGTCTCATCGGCGGCTTGCACGGTGACGGCGACAGCACTATCGTCTTCGAATCGCAGCGTGAAGACGGGGTCGAGGTCGCACAGGAATGCGAACGCGTCGCGGTCCTCGTTGCGGTCGCTGACCAGGTGACCGCGGGCCTCCCAGCCGGCGTCGGCGGCGGTAATCACGACGGCCACCTCGATGCTGCCGAGCAGGGTGGATGAGTTCGCCCACCAGTCCAGCCAGCAGCGGCCCTCGACGCGGTCCATGCCGTCATCCTTGCAGGGCGAGGCCGGGCCGGCTGCCGGCCGAGTGGGAGAACTCTCCTTACATCGATCAAGGCGGCCCGCTAACGGGCCGCACGCGCCGCCGCCAGGGCGCGCGCCGGTCGCTGCCGCTTGCGCTCTGCGGTCGCCACGCCTGATGTGCCGGGCATTATCAGAGTGCCTGATGTAGACATCAATAATTGACTATTTACCCGTTGCGTGGGACGTAATAGAGTCGGACCCGGGCCGGTTCAAGAATCTGGCTGCGCCAGGAAATGAGCCAAGCGCGGACGTCCGGCCGCACTCGAACTGCAGCTTTCGGAAATAGCTGACCGGGGCATCGACATCAGGCCGACCGAAATTCCGGCCAGATTGATGAATGACGTACGGATCAGGAGCCCAGGCCAGCGCTGTCGTCCGTCGGCTGTGGTGCGGCCCGATTACCTCCTATGGATGGGAGTTGTGGATGAGTGACGTGTCCCGTCGGAAAGTGCTTCTGGGTGGCGCGGCGGCGCTGGGCGGCGCGGCCGGGATCGGCCTGAGCGCCGGCGCGCCAGTTCGCCCCGCCGCAGCCGGCCTGCCGGTGGGCGCACCGCAGCTCACCAGCTCGGGAGAAGCGGTCACGGTGACTCCGAGCGACGCCCGATATGCAGACATGGTCTACGGGAGCAATCGGCGGTGGACCGGCCGCCCGGAGTACATCCGGGTGGTGCAGAGCACTCAGCAGGTGGTCGACGCGGTCCAGGACGCGGTACGAGCCCGCAAGCGCCTGTCGGTACGCAGCGGCGGGCACTGTTACGAGGACTTCGTCTACAACGCGGACGTGGAAGTCGTCATCGACCTGTCGGTCATGCGTGCCGTGTACTACGACGACGCGCGACGCGCATTTGTCGTCGAGGCCGGCGCGACGCTCTACGAGGTCTACCTGGAGCTGTATCGGTCCCAGGGTGTGACGATACCGGGCGGGTCCTGTGGTTCGGTGGGCGCCGGCGGCCACATCTGCGGCGGCGGTTTCGGGCTGCTCTCCCGGCTACATGGGCTGACCGTCGACCATGTGTACGGGGTCGAAGTCGTGGTGGTGGACCAGCGCGGCCGGGCCCGTTCGGTGATCGCCACCTGGGACCAGGGTGATCCCAACCGCGACCTGTGGTGGGCGCATACCGGTGCCGGCGGGGGGAACTTCGGTATCGTCACCCGCTATTTCCTCCGCACCCCGGGCACTGAGAACCGGCCGCCGAGCGAGCAGTTGCCGAAGCCACCGGGACAGGTGTACTCGCACTCCCTCTCCTGGGACTGGGCCGACATGACGGAGAGCAGGTTCCGTACGCTGCTGAAGAACTTCGGGACCTGGCACGAGGCCAACAGTTCCCCGGGCTCGCCCTATGCGGGACTGCACAGCTCGTTGGCGCTGAACACGGCGGCGAGCGGCGAGATCTCGATGTCTACTCAGATGGAGGCCAGCACGCCGGGCGCGGCGCAGCGGCTGGAGGCGTTCATCAGTGCGGTCAGCGCGGGGTTGAGCGCGCCGCGACCGATGCGGGTCCGGGCCGGCGAGCAGGAGGCCAGGCCAGAGTTCTTCGTTCCGCAGGCGGTGCAGTGGTACCAGTCGATCAGATCTTCCGGCGGTGGGGGCAGCTGGACGCGACGCTCGGACTACAAGTCGACGTACATGCTCACCGGTTTCCCGGACGACCAGATCGCCACCATCTACCGACACCTGACCAACACCGAGAACAGCAGCGATCTGCTCCAGGTCAGCTCGTACGGTTGTCAGATCAACGCGGTGCAGGCCGGCGCGACCGCGGTGGCGCACCGCAACTCGATCCTGAAGCTGCAGTATCAGAGCTATTGGAGCGATCCGGCCGAGGAGGCCGGTAAAGTCGCCTGGCTGCGCGAGTTCTACCGCGACGTCTACCGCAGCACTGGCGGCGTTCCCGTCCTCAACGGGGTGACCGACGGGTGCTATGTCAACTACCCGGATGCGGATCTCAATGATCCACAGTGGAACACGTCGGGCGTGCCATGGCACGACCTCTACTACAAGGAGAACTACCCCAGGCTCCAGCAGGTGAAGCGGCGCTGGGACCCGACCAACACCTTCCGGCACACCCAGTCCGTACGCCTGCCGGGCGTCGCGTAGAGCGCCAGGTGCCCGCGGCAGCCCGCCTTCACCGTCGTCTCGTCCAGCGGTGAGGGCGGGCCCACCGCCGGCTTCCCCGGTCGGTACGGGTGATCGGCGTGCCCGTCCCGTTGCCTTCGCTCACGTCCTCAGTGACACCGCCAGCCGCCGTGGACAAATGGGAATGTCGCCGTGGATATGGCCTGGCGCGATGGCGTGACCATGCGAAGCGTGAGCGCCAACGGTGCCGCCCATCCGTCGTACCCATCCGCTCCCTTCATGGCGACCGGTGCGCCGAGCGGGGCGCGGACGACAGTAGGTGAGGTGTCGTCCGCCGTGAATAACGAAAATGGAATGGACCCATCCAGGCAACTGATGAACGCCTGCCCGACGAGGTCGCGGCCGTCCGGTGGACCCTCACGCGCTGGGTGCGCAGACCCCCTAGGGGGTGTGTTTCCGCAGTTCCCGGCCGTTTGCAGGGGCCGTGCGGGGGCGGGCAGGGTCGATGCCGATCACCTTTCGGAAACGATACGAGCCATTGATCAACCCAACTCAGCGTGTGGATCAGATTTGCTGATACTCGCATCAGGGAGATGCGCTTAACGCCTCGCCAAAGCCATCGTACGGTGGTCGCCAACCGCCGTCTCGATTGTCCGCTGAGGGCCCGCCGTGGAGGCGCCGCACAATTTCGGAGCCCCGCAGGAGCCGGCACGAGCATCCGCGTCCGCGCGATGGACTGGAGGAGCTGTGAAAAAGGTAGGCACACTGAACCGACGTGAGTTGCTGAAACGCGGAGGCGTCGTGGGCGGCGTACTCGCCCTGAGTCCACTTCTGCAGGAAGTGGCAATGGCGGCCCCCACAATGGCGAGCGCGCCGGCAGGTGGCGACGGACTCCGCATTGGTAAGCGAATCTACGAGTCGATCGGCGTGCGGCCGATGATCAACGCTCGTGGCACGTTCACCATCATCAGCGGATCCCTGATGCTGCCCGAGGTGCGGGACGCGATCGACGCGGCCGCGCGGCACTACGTACACCTGGACGAGCTGGCGGACGCGGTCGGCACCCGGCTGGCGGAGCTGACCGGCGCGGAGTTCGGCCTCGTCAGCTCCGGCTGTTCGGCGGGGTTGACCCATGCGACCGCCGCCTGCGTCGCCGGCGGCAACCCCGACCTGCACGTTCGCATTCCCGACCTGGCGGGTTTCCAGAAGACCGAGGTGATCATCCCTCGGCACTCCCGCAACGTCTACGAGGCCGCGGTCAGCGCCGTCGGCGTACGCGTGGTCGAGGTGAACACCCGCGCCGAGCTCGAGGCGGCAATCGGGCCGCAGACCGCAATGGTCTACGTGATGGCCGGACCACGGGTGGACGACAGCGAACTCCACACCCGGGCGATCGCGGATATCACCGAGCCGCGCGGGGTGCCGCTCCTGGTGGACGCCGCCGCCGAGATCCTCACCATCCCCAACGTCCACCTGCGCAACGGCGCGACGCTCGTCGCGTACAGCGGTGGCAAGGCCATCCGGGGCCCGCAATCGGCCGGGCTGGTGCTCGGCCGCGAGGACCTGGTGCGCGCGGCCTGGGTGCACAGCGCCCCGCACCACGGCTTCGCCCGCGGCTTCAAGGTCGGCAAGGAGGAGGCCATCGGCATGCTGATGGCCGTGGAGATGTGGGTACGGCGTGACCACGACGCCGAGTGGGCGCAATGGACGTCATGGCTCGAGCACATCGCCAGCCGGGTGGAAAAGGTCCGGGGCGTCACGACGAGGATCGTGCAGCCAACGGGCCTGTCCAATCGGACACCGTCGCTTCGGGTGCTCTGGAACGAGAAGGAGCTCCGCCTGTCCGGCAGTACCGCCGTCAGCGCGCTCGACGCCGGCGAACCCCGGATCGCCTGCAGCTCGACCAGCAGTGACGGACTGACCGGGGTTTCGATCACCCCGTACATGATGATGCCCGGCGATGAGCGGACGGTGGCGAACGAGCTCTACAAGCTGCTGAAGAACCCGCCACCCCAGCCGGAGACGCCGACGCTGCCGCCGGCGGTCGACCTCACCGGTCGGTGGGAGGTCCAGATCGAGTACCTGGCCAGCTCGTCCACCCACGTCTTCGAGCTGACTCAGCAGGGCAACGAGGTCACCGGTACACACCAGGGCGAGTTCGTCTCGCGAACACTCTCCGGGACGATCAGCGACCGCCAGGTCCGGTTCCGCAGCAACTACCCGGAGTCGAACGGCGATGCCCTCAGCTTCACCTTCACCGGCACGGCCGGCGGCCAGGCGATGGCCGGCGCCCTCGACATGGGGGAGTACCTGGCCGCCAAGTGGTCCGCCAAACGACGTGGGTGACGGCGTTGCCGAGCGGCGCGGGCCAGTCAGTCCGTCACGCCATACACACAAATAGCACCGCACAAAATCAGCAAGAGGGAGGAACATGAGCGAGTCGACTAGGCGGGAGTTCATCCGCCGAGCTCCCGCAGTGGCCGCCGTGGCTGCCGTTGTACCGGGCGCCGTCGCCCTGGACCGACAGGACGACGACCACCGCAACAAGTGCAAGTGCAAGCCGCCAGTCAAGGAGGCTCACTGGCCAGGCGGGGAACCTCCGGAGAACCCGCTCTTCAGCCCGGTCGTCACCTTCGGGAACCTGGTGTTCCTCTCCGGTATCGGCGCCCACTTTGACGGTGACATCACCTCGCACACCGAGCACGTGCTCAACGAGCTCGAGCGCAACCTCGAAGCGGTCGGGTCGTCGATGGAAAAGGTGCTCAAGGTCAACGTGTACCTGAACAGTCTGGACGACTACGACGGCATGAACGCCGTCTACCTCGGTCGCTTCGGAAAGAGGCCCGGGGTGCGGACCACCATCGCGGCTGCTGCGGGCATCCCAGGCGATTCCCTGGTCGAGATCGACTGCATCGCCGCCATCTGACACATCCCATGGGGTCATTTCGGACGCCCGGTGAACCGCACCGGGCGTCCGATCAGCACCAGCGGCGAGAACGCGCCGCAGGTGCAACGTTCGGAGAAGGAGTCAGCTGATGAAACTGAATTCATGGCGTCGGAAGGCCGCTCTGGCCGCCTCGGTCATCCTCCCGATGGGGTTGGTCGGGGCTGGGCAGGTCACCCAGGCGAGTGCGACACCGATCCAGCAGCCTGGCACGGCCGGCACCGCAGCCGAGCCCCGCTACGACCTCATCCTCGACAACGGTCACGTGATCGACCCCAAGAACAACATCGACGGTGTCCGGGACATCGCGGTGCGCGACGGACGCATCGTGGCCGTCGCCAAGTCTCTCAACCCGAAAGACGCCGAGCAGGTCGTCAACGCCCGGGGCAAGTACGTCACCCCGGGCATCATCGACATGCACGCCCATATGTTCGTCGGACCAGCCAACGACTACGCCGCCGGCTGGAACAGCGTCGCCCCGGACGGGTTCACGTTCCGGGCCGGTGTCACCACCGCAGTGGACACCGGTTCCGCAGGCTGGGAGAACTTCGAGGAATTCAAGACGAACGTCATCGATCGATCGAAGACCCGGGTGCTTTCGTTCCTCAACATCGTCGGCAAGGGCATGGCCGGGGGAGAGCGGGAGCAGGATCTCGAGAACATGCAGGCGGGGCCGGCCGCCGAAGTAGCACTGCAAAACCCGGACCACATCGTCGGCATCAAGACAGCGCACTACTCCGGTCCGGAGTGGGATCCGGTGCGCCGCTCGGTCCAGGCCGGCCAGATCGCCGATGTTCCGGTCATGGTCGATTTTGGATCGGACTCGGAACAGCGCACCATCGAGCAGCTGCTGACCCAGGAGCTTAGGCCGGGTGACGTCTACACGCACGTGTATTCCGGCCTCCGTCGGGAGCTTGGCGACGACGGTCGCCTCAATCCTGCCCTGCATGCGGGTAGGGAGCGGGGAATCGTCTACGACGTCGGCCACGGCGGCGGAAGCTTCTCGTGGGACGTGGCGGTTCAGGGCATGAAGGAAGGCTTGCCGCCGGACACGATTTCCACGGACCTGCACATCACGTCGATGAACAGCGGCATGAAGGACATGGCGAACGTGATGTCCAAGATGGTGACCCTCGGCATGTCGCTGGAAGACGTGGTGAAGGCGAGCACGTGGACGCCGGCACAGGTGATCCAGCGCCCCGACCTGGGGCACCTGTCGGTCGGGGCGCCTGCCGACGTCGCGGTGTTCAGCCTTGACCGGGGACGGTTCGGATTCGTCGACTCCTTCGGCTTCCGGCTGGACGGAAAAGAGAAGCTGACCGCTGAGCTGACCCTGCGGGAAGGCGACGTCGTCTGGGACCTCAACGGGATCGCTGCCACCGAGTGGAAGCCCGGCCGGGACCGGGACTAGGTAACTGGTGTAGAACGATGGCCGCTACCAGCGTAGCGGTCATCGTTCTCTATCTACTTCGAGTAGTTGCTGCGGCGCCGATGCCCCTATGTTTGGCAAGCCGTTCGGGGAAACTCGGTGGTGGGGTTGAGCTGTCGGATCAGTATGTAGATTTCGCGGGCGATGTAGCGTTTGACGCAGCGGATGGTTTCGCGGCGGGTGAGGCCTTGGGCGGTGCGTCGGTCGAGGTAGTCGCGGGTGCGTCGGTCGCAGCGTGATCGGGTCAGGGCGATGCGGTGGGCGGCGTTGGCGCGGCGGTCGCCGCCGCGGTTGAGGCGACGTCGGCGGGTTTTGCCCGAGGACGCCTCGATGGGGCTGACGCCGCAGAGGGCGGCGAAGGATGCTTCGTTGTTCATCCGGTCGCGGTTGTCGCCGGCGGTGATGAGCAGGGCGGCGGCGCTGTCGGGACCGACGCCTTTGCGTTGCAGCAGGTGCGGGGCGTGGGCGTCGATGACCGCGGTGATCTGTAGTTCCAGTTCACGGGCTTCCCGGGTGAGGTTCTGGATGCGCCTGACCGCGGCCACGCCCGGATACTCGCCCGGGGGTGAACGTGCCAACGCGACCCTCAAAGGCTGGAAGATCCTCTCCAAGCTGCGCTGCTGCCCACGCCGAGCCACCGCGATCGTGCAGGCAATCCTCGTTCTGCACCACGTCGAGGCCAACCGCTACCCAGGATGAAAAGGGCTCAACGATTCGTTATTTACGCATCGGAAACGATGGATTAGGGCCGTCCCCAGTCAGTGAAACCCAGCAAACGCGAAGGCTTGCAGCGCGATCGCCCCTTCACCGCTGGAAGTTAAAACTACTTATCGCCCGCGTGGGATTATCGCCGGGTACGGGTTGCCCTGGAGTGGCTCGGATACCAGGTGGCGACGGTCAGCCGGCCGGCGCGCCGGGGGTGGGCTGCAGCGCCACCGCCTCGCGGGCCAGCGCCGTGACCGCTTCCCCATCGCGTGTTCGGACCGCGGTGGCGGACGTCAACCAGGACCCGCCGACGCAGGCAACGTTGGGCAGTGCGAGCCAGTCGGGTGCGGTGGTCGCGGTGATGCCGCCGGTGGGGCAGAAGGTCAGGTGGGGGAGCGGCTGGGCGACCGACGCCAGGTAGGCGCGGCCGCCGCTCGCTGCCGCCGGGAAGAACTTGATCGTGGTGAGGCCGAGCTCGGCCAGTGTCATCATCTCGCTGACCGTGCCGGCACCGGGCAGGAAGGGCAGCCCGGAGTCGACCGCGGCCCGGGCGAGCCCCACGGTCGCGCCCGGGCTGACTAGGAACCGTGCGCCTGCCGCGACGGCCTCGTCCACCTGGTCGGCCGTGAGCACGGTGCCGGCGCCCACCACCATCTCGGGCACCTCGGCGGCCACCGCCCGCAGCGCGGGAAGCGCGGCCGGCGTCCGGAGGGCGATCTCCATGGTCCGGACGCCGCCGCGCAGCAGGGCCCGCGCCAGGGTTGCGGCGTCGTCGGCGCGGTGTAGCACGACGACCGGGATGATCGGTCCGAGGCGGGCCAGTGCAGATGCGGTGAGGGACTCCGATTGCGTCATCGCGTCAAAAGACGATCGGCTGCGCAGCGATGCCGTTCTCGCGGCAGTGGTCCTCGTACCGCTTCAGCTTCGTCGCCGCCGTCTCTACGTACGCGACGTCGCCGCTCTCCGTCACGTACTCGATCGGTCCGTGGATGGCGAACAGGGTCAACATTGGCTCCTCGTCGGTCACGTCGGCGACCAGCGTGTGGACGTCGCCCGGCGGTTCGTAGACGTACGAGCCAGGCTCGGCCTGCCAGTCATGCTCCTCGTAGTGCCAACGGCCTTGGATGACCCAGCCCTCCACCTCCGAAAGGTGGCGGTGCCGGCTGACCACCCCGCTGCGGGCAACCTTGAGCAGGTTGACCCAACTTCCTGTGTGCGGGGAGATCCGCAGCGGCTTGAACCAGACGTTGGCGGAGCCCTGCGGGATCCAGGGCAGATCCGCTGCCCTGACCAGCGAGTCCGCGACGGGGTGGAGGTTTCCCATGACTCTCCTTGAGGTGCGATGGAATGTGGCTGCCGGTACCTTGCAGGGCATGACGGGCGGTCCGGCCGATGCGGATCAGTCGTCGACGGTCGGGCCCGTCGGTTGGAAGGTTCCGGGCCGCTCAGTGCACGTGGTCGTGGCCGTGTGCGCGGCTGTGGCTGTCGCCGTGCACGTGGGTCTGGCCGTGGTGGCCGTGGTGGCCGTCCTCGCTGTGGCTGTGTCCGACGTTGAAGTCGACCACCCGGCTGCTCGCCGTGCCGATCACGGCCGCCTCGGTGGTGAGCAGCATCCCGGTCACCGAGGCGGCGTTGCGCAGGGCGCAGAGCGTCACGTTGACCGGGTCGGCGACGCCCTCGGCCAGCAGGTCGAGATACCTGCCGGTGCGTGCGTCGTACCCGACGTGCTCCGGCAGTTCGGCGACGTGCTCGGCGACCGCCGGCCCGTCCGCGCCGCCGTTCGCCGCGATCCATCGCAGCGGCTCGGCGAGCGCGCGCCGGACCATGCCCACCCCCGTTCGCTCATCGCCGCTGGCCGGCAGGTTGTCCAGTGCCGCCCGTGCCTTTACCAACGCGGTCCCGCCTCCGGCGACGACACCGCCGCGGGCTGCCGCGCGGGTGGCAGACACGGCCTCGTCCACCCGCTGCTTGCGTTCACGCCGCTCGACCTCGGTGTGCCCGCCGACGCGGAGCACGCAGACCCCGCCGGCCAGCCGGGCTATCCGCATGCGGTGCCGTTCCCGTTCCCAATCGGAGGTAGCTACGGCGAGTTCGGTGCGGATCTGGGCGATGTGCCGGTGCACTGCGGCCACGTCCCCGGCGCCGCCGATGATGGTGGTGTCGTCGCGGGTGACGACGATCCGGCGGGCTCGGCCGAGCACCTCCAAGCCGACCTGGTCGAGCCGCAGGCCGGCCTCCGGCGTGATCATTTCGCCGCCGGTCAGTGCCGCCACGTCCCGCAGGATCGACTTGCGGCTGTTGCCGAGCTCGGGCGCCTTGACTGCGACGCTGCGGAACGAGCCCTCCACGTTGTTGAGCAGCAGGGTGGCCAGGGCATCGTTGACCACATCGTCGGCGACCACGAGCAGGGACCGCCCGGTCGCCACTACCCGCTCCAGCAGCGGCAGGAACTCCGCCAGCGTGTCGATCCGGCCGTAGTGCAGCAGGACGTAGGGGTCATCGAGGACCGCCGTCAACCGCTGCGGATTGGTGACCATGTACGGGCTCAGGTAGCCGGTGGGCAGCCGCAACCCGTCGAGAAGATCCAGATCGGTGCGGGCCGCCTCCGACTCCTCGACGGTGACCACCCCGTCCGGCCCGGCCTTTTCGAGCGCGGTGGCGACCAACTCGCCGATCTCCCGGTCTTGAGCCGCGTTGGTTGCGACCGCGGCGAGGTCGGCGTATCCGGCCACGGGCCGGGCGCTGCGCCGCAGATGCCCGCTGGCCGAGTCCACCGCGGCGTCCATGCCGCGCCGGACGGCGACCGGGGAGGCGCCTGCGGCGATCGCCCGTAACCCGTGCCGGGTCATCGCCTGGGCGAGCACGATCGCGGTCGTGGTGCCGTCGCCGGCCTCGGTCTTCGTGGCGCCGGCGACCTCTCGTGCCAGGCGCGCGCCCAGGTCGGCGTAAGGATCGCCGAGGGTGAGTTCCGCGGCGACGCTGGCGCCATCGGTGGTGATGCTCGGCGGTCCGCCCGGTCTGCCGAGCACGACGGTGCGGCCCCGGGGACCGAGCGTCACCTTGACGGCGTCGGCCAGCGCGTCGATGCCTGCTTGGAGGCGACGCCGGGCGGCCTCATCGAACAGGATCTCGGGCATGGGCGCGCGTCCTTCCGGCGGTGGGCGGTGGGAAGGGGAGCCGACGCGCAGGCCGGCTCCCCTTACGAGGGCGGCGTCAGTTGGGGATCTGCGCCTTGAGGTACGCGGCCATCGAGGTCAGCGAGGTGCGCGCTTCCGCATCCTCGATGCCCTGGGCGACGCCGGCGAACCGGTCGATCGCCGCCTCGCTCTGCTCGGCCAGCTGATCGGCCACTTTCAGGTTGGCCTGGAGGCGGGCGCGGTCGCTGAGCTTGACCGCGCCGGCAGCGTAGAAACGGTTCACTAGCGTCTCAGCGTCGTCGAGCACCGGCTTGCGACCGCGTTCCATGATCAGCGCGGCCTGAAGCATGGCGCGGGCGTACCCGGTGTCGTAGAGTTCGCCGCCGTGCCCGCCGCCACCGACACCGGCGTACTGGCCGCCGATCGAGCCGTTCTCCCGGTCGAAGTCGAGCGCCCGCGGGTGCTCGGCGAGGACGCCGCGGTCGTAGCCCTGCCGGACCAGCTCCCGCATGAAGGCGAACATGTCCGTCTCGCCGGTGTCGGGGAACACCTCCGCGTACCGCTCCCGCGGCTTGTCCACGGTCACGTTGCGGTAGTGGATGTGGTTCACCCGGTCCTTGGCGCCCACGTAGCGCAGGAAGTCGACCGCGTCGTGGCCCACCTCCGGCGTCACCCCAGCGTGCACAGTCAGCCCGTTGGCGGGGCTGTCGTACGTGTCGATGAGCCGCTTCCAGTCGGCGACCGAGGCCAGCACCTGCGGGTTGCCGCGGCTGATCACCGCAGGCGGGTCGTTGGGGTGCACGGCGAGCCGGACGCCGGCCGCCTCGGCAACGGGCATCACCCGGTCGAGGAAGTACTTGTAGTTGTCCCAGACCTGCTCGTAGGTCAGCAGCGGTGTGCCGGGCCGCGGCGGCAGGTCCTTCACGGGCACGCCGTCGACCTCACGGTGATAGTCGAACGCCGTGTAGCCGGCGCCTAGCCGATCCTCATTGTCGATCAGCTCGTAGTAGCCCTCAGTGAGGCGGTGGACGTAGAAATTGTATTCAACCACACGAATGCCGGCCTGGCCGGCCGCGACCAGCGACTGCTTGATGTACTCGATCTGCTGGTCCCGGCCTTCCTGACCGCGCACGATGCTGTCTGTGATGCTGATCAGATAGGCGGTGATGTGCAGCCCGGCCGCCTCCAGTCGCTGCCGATCGGCGATGAGGGTGGCCGCGGTCCAGGGCAGCGGCGGGGGATCGGTGATCAGGGCGCCCGTGACTCCGGCCTGCCGCCACCGACGCACGGTCGCCTGGCTCGGGTTGCGGGAGAACCACTGGCACAGCCGCGGCGTGTTCGTGCTCTCCTTCACCTGCTCGGGCCACTTCAGGTAGGGGTAGGGCATGCCACCCGGCCCGGTCGTTACGGTCTCCGCGGGTGCCGCCGCGGCGGCGGCCGCGCCGCTACCGGCGACGGTCAGACCGGCAGCCGAGACGGCGGCCAGTGATGCGCCTTGCTTGAGGACGTCCCGGCGGGATTGCGCCATGATGCGGTACCTCTCGTTCGTCGGCTTAGGTGCCGGTGGGCGAAGGCGGAACGGAGCGATCATCGGGTAGCCCGAAACCATTTCTCCGGGCCGTCGAGGACCGCTTTCGGAACAGAATCGAACGATGCCAAGGCGCGGACGATCGGGTGCAGAAATTAGTTCAACGCGTTCGGTGGTAACGGGTGCCTTCCGCGGGCCGAAGCATGTCGCCATGTGCTATCTGGGGGTGGATCCCCTTTTCCGCTGCCTCGGCCGCGGCCGAAGACGCCGCCACAACCTGCTGAGATGCCACCCGTTCCGCCGATCGGGTCTCCTGCCACGGCTCCTCCCGGTGGCAGTCGAATGACCACTCTCGACAGACCGGACCGCCGTCGGCCGGGGCCGATCGATTCCCATAACAACGCGGTAACGATCAACCTGGGTTCGTGTTGGCAGACGCTAGCCTCGACCGTCGTCGCTTGTTAAGAACGAGTTACGAATGGAGTCATCCGCATCCTTGATTACTCGTCACCGGTGGTGGTCCTCGCCCTGACCTGCGGCGTGCGAACCGGAGCGGCGGCGTGCCTGCGAGGGGGTTCTACGTGCTCAGGACGGATACCCGGCTCGAGTGGTTCGTCTCGTTCCTCGGGGTCGTCGACACCGGCAGCTTCGTGGCCGCCGCCGAGGCGACTCACCGCTCCCAGCCGCGGGTAAGCATGCACGTGGCCGCGCTGGAGCGCGAGGTCGGCCTCCCCCTTTTCGACCGCCGCAAGCGGCCTGTCGAGCTGACCGGGGCCGGCGCGGTCCTCGCCATGCACGCCCGGGCGGTGCTGCGCGAGTTCGAAGCCGCCGAGGCGGCGATGGCGCCATGGCGCGGCGGCGCTCGCGGCCTGGTCACGCTCGGCTGCTACCCGAGCGCCAGCGCGGCATTCGTTCCGGCGCTGCTTCGCGATCTCTCTCGAACCAGCCCCGACGTTAAGGTGGTGCTGGTCGAGCGCGCGACGCTGGAACTCGACCACGCGCTGACCACCGGTGAGGTGGACATCTGCCTGCGGCCGATGTCGCCTCCACCCACGGCGCCGTCGATGGTGGGCCATCCACTGTGGCGCGAGCCGCTGGTCGTGCTGCACCCGCCGGACCACCAGCTCGCCGAGCTTCCTGAGCCGCTGACTGTCGCTGCCGTGGCGACGCATCCGCTGATCTCCATCGGACGGCTCGACGACGCGCAGTCCGCGGAGTTCGAGGTCTACCGGCTCTTCCGCGAGCACAACTTCGAGCTCGAACCGGTGCAGGCGACCAACCAGCCGCAGACCCTCGTCGAGTTGATCCGTGCGGGACTCGGGGTGGGCGTGACCAACTGGCTGGCCGTGCACATCGCCGACACCGAGGGCGTGTGGATACGCCGGATCGAGGGCAACTGCGGGCGCCAGGTGGCCGCGTATCGAGACATGTCCCGACCGATGAACCCGGCCGCACGCAGCCTTCTTCAGCGCATCGTCCAGGCGCCGCGGCCGCCGGGCACACAGCCGCCCCAGTCCGGGGCGGAGGCCGTTGCCGCGCCCGGGTGAGCAGGCGTCCCGCCGATCCGTTATGCGGATGGGACCATCCCGTTTCCGTTGTTAACGCCCCGCAACAACTCGCCTAGTGTCATCGGCACACATCCACCGGACGCGGTCCGAGGAGGGGAGGAGGGACGGTGCACACGTCGCAGGAGCCAGCTCCGACCTTCACCCTCAACGGGCGGCAGGCGCTGGTGACCGGCGCCGCAACCGGCATCGGCCGAGCGATCGCGGTCGCCTACGCGGCGGCCGGCGCTGACCTGGTGCTGCTGTCGGAGCGGGACAATCTCGACGAGGTGGCGGCAGTGGTGCAGGCACTCGGTGCCAAGGCCGCCTGCGTACGATTCGACCTGGCCGACGCCGACGGTCGTACGGGCTTCGTCGAGGCACTCCTCGACGACCACGACATCGACGTCCTAGTCAACAACGCCGGACTGATCCGGCGCGCGCCGAGTGAGACCTTCGCCGACGACGACTGGTACGACGTCATCGAGGTCAACACCCACGCCGCCTTCCACTTGGCCCGCGCGGCCGGCCGGCGGATGCTCGAGCGCGGCGGCGGGAAAATCATAAACATCGCCTCGGTGCTCAGCTTCCAAGGCGGCATGTTCGTCCCGTCCTACGCCGCCAGCAAGCACGCCCTCGCCGGCCTCACCCGGGCGCTAGCCAACGAGTGGGCCGGACGCGGCGTCAACGTCAACGCCATCGCGCCCGGTTACGTCGAGACCGCAGTCACCGAGGACCTGCGCGACGACCGGCAGCGCCAGGCCCAGATCACCGCCCGCATCCCGGCCGGCCGATGGGCCACCCCGCGAGACATCGCCGGGCCGGCGATCTTTCTCGCCTCCGCGGCGGCCGACTACGTCCACGGGCACATCCTCGTCGTCGACGGTGGTTGGCTCTGCCGCTGACGCACGGTTTCTGTCGACAACCCAGAAAGGAGCGGAACCGACGTGACTCCCGTACTCACGCAGGAAATCATCGAGGCGTACCGCGGCCTGGCCACCGCCTCCGTCGCCGACGCCGTCGAGAAGACCGGTGAGCGCGGCTATATGACCGGCGCCATCGGTCCGGTCCTGCCCGGCAAGCTGGTCGGCCCGGCGGTGACCGTGCTCGAGGAACCGTGCGACACCGCGGAGCCGCCGACGCTCGCTCTGCGGGCCATCGACGACTCGCCCGCTGGAAGCGTTCTGTGCATCGCCGCCGGTGCGGCGGACGTCGCGGTCTTCGGCGGGTTGATGGCCGCCGGCGCAGTAGTCAACGGAATCGCCGGCGCCGTCCTCGACGCCCGGGTTCGCGACATCGAGGAAATCCGTCGCGATTACCCCCAGCTTCCGATCTACGCCCGAGGCGGGGTCCCGTCAACCACAGTGGGCCGCTACCGCACGGTCAGCCTGAACGAGCCGGTCGAGCTCGGCGGGGTGATGGTGGCCCCGGGTGATCTCATCGTTGGTGACAGCGACGGCGTCGTCCGGGTGTCGGCGGCCCGGATCATCGAAACCTTGGAGATCGCGCAACTCATCGAGAAAGCCGAGCGGGAGCAGACTCAGCTGATCCACGAGTCGAAGTCGCTGCTCACCGGCCTCGCCAAGCATAACCGGGTCTGACCGCGATGGACATCCTGGCCATCGGTGAGCCGCTGCTGGAGTTCAGCGTCACCGACGAGCAGTCGTTGGACGCGGCGGAGAGCTTTGCGCTCGGTTACGGCGGGGACACCTCCAACTTCCTCGTATCGGCCAGCCGCTGCGGCGCCGCCGCCGGCTACGTCAGCCGAATCGGCGACGACCACTTCGGCACGGCACTGCTAGGGCTCTGGCAGCGCGAGGGGGTGCGGACCGATCATGTCGTCCGCGAGCCCGGCGGCCGCACCGGCATCTACTTCATCTCCCGCCACGCCGCGCACAGCTCTTTCACTTACTACCGTGCAGGCTCCCCGGCGAGCCGACTGAGCCCGGCAGATGTACCGGAGACGGCAATCGCCACGGCCCGAGCGCTGCACGTTTCAGGAATCACTCAGGCGATCAGCGCGTCGGCCTGTGATGCGGGGTTCCACGCCATGAAGGTGGCTCGGCGACACAACACGCTGGTCAGCTACGACCCGAACTACCGGCCCGCCCTCTGGCCACTGGACCGGGCCCGCGCGATCGTCGCGCGCAGCGTCGAGCTCAGCGACGTCGCCCTGCCCAACCTTGAGGAGGGGCGCGCCCTGACCGACCTAGACGATCCCAGGGCGATCCTCGCCTGGTTTGCCGCACTCGGGCCCCGAACCGTAGTTCTGAAGATGGGTGACCAGGGCGCGCTGCTGTGGGACGACGGCCGGACCAGTGAGATACCACCGCACTCGGTGGTCCCGGTGGACAGTACCGGTGCCGGTGACGCGTTCGACGGGGCGTTCGTCACCCGGTTGGTCCAGGGAGCCACACCGGCCGACGCCGCCCGGTACGCCGCGGTCGCCGGCGCCCTGACCACGCAGGGCCACGGAGCCGTTCATCCGATCCCCCGAGACGCGGCAATTCGCTCGGCCCTGGAGAAGGACCCGATTCTGAACCATTAGCGGAGGCGATATCGATGTCCATTGCGAAAGGTTTGCGGCTGGTCGCCGCCACCACGGCTGTGGCCCTGCTGACCGCCGCCTGTGGCGGTGGCTCCACGGTCGACGACGACAATGGCGCCGGCGGCGACGGGGCGGCGCTGACCAAGGTACGCGCCGGCTACGTATCCGCCATCGACCAGATCGGCCTTCCGGTCGGCCTCGAGGGCGGCTACTTCGAGGAGGAGGGCCTCGACGTCGAGCTCGCACAGCCGTTCCCGACCGGCGTCGACGCGCTCAACGCACTGCAGGCCGGCACCATCGACATCATCCAGGTCGGCACGCCACTCATCGCCGCCGCGCAAAAGGGCATCGACCTGGTGCTGCTTGGCAACTACACCGGCTCGTCGACCCAGCGCAGCATCGACGAGACGATGGCGGTGGTGGCTGCTCCCAACGCCGACATTGACGGCGCCAACCTCACCACGCTGCGCGGCAAGCGGATCGGCGTGTCCGTCGCCTCCATCAACCATCTCTACCTGCTGGGCCTGCTCGAATCCGCCGGCCTGTCGGCCAGCGAGGTGAAGATCGTCAACACCGCGCCGCCGGACATGGGCGTGGCCCTGCAGACCGGCGGCATCGACGCGGCGATCATCTGGGACCCGTGGCCGATCGTGATCACCGAGCAGGTCCAGGGCGCCCGAGAGGTGCTGCGCGGCGGCGGGCACATCCCGTTCGTCGGCTACATCGCCACCACTCGGCAGTTCGCCGACCAGAACCCCGAGCTGATCAAGAAGTTCCTCACCGCCCGGGCGGCGGTCGACCAGTGGATGCGCAAGAACCCCGATCAGGCCGGCGAGTCGGCGACCCGATGGCTGCCCGGCACCAAGCCGGAGGTGGCGAAGAAGGCAATGCAGTACAACACCAAGCAGCTGGACCCGCGGCTCAGCGCGTGTAACTACCTCGCCCTCGACACGATCAGCGCCCTGCTCGCCGAGCAGAAGGTGGTGCAGCCCGGCTTCGATGTGAGCCGGTACTTCGAGCCGGAGCCGATCCTCGGCGTCATGTCCGCCGAGCCGGCGCTCTTCGACGACCTGGCCCCCGTGCCGGCCACTGCGGCGATCGGCCCCAGCTTCACCTTCAGTCGGGACGAGGCGGTGAAGGCTTGTCCATGACCCTCACCCGGACAGCCCGCCGAGACCCGCGGAGACGAACATCCTCCCCGGCGGGCAGGGGCACCCGGGCGCGCCTGGTATCCGCGTTCTGGTTCGTGCTGCCCTTCGCCCTGCTCCTGATGGTCTGGGCGGTCGTGGTCGCGGCGACCGACACGCCGATGCGGATCTTCCCGCAGGTAAGCGACGTGGGGGCCGCCATCCGGGACATGTGGGCCAGCGGCGACCTCCTGCGGCACCTTGGTGCCAGCCTGCGGCGGGTCGGGGTCGGCGCCCTGCTCGCCGTGGCGACGGCCCTGCCGTTCGGCATCGCGCTCGGCGCTAGCCCCCGACTCGCGGCGTTCTTCACGCCACTGCTGCGCTTCTCGGTCGCCCTGGCCGGCATCGCGTGGATCCCGATCGCGACGCTCTGGCTCGGCTACACCGACAAAGCGGTGATCTTCATCGTGTGGAACGCGATGTTCTTCGCGCTCACCTACAACGCGCTGCTCGGCGTCCAGCAAATTCCGATCGAACTGATCCGCGCGGCGCGGTCGATGGGTACCGGCCGGCTACGGATGTTCTGGGAGATCCTGCTGCCAGGGGCGCTGCCCAGCGTGGTGACCGGGCTGCGGATCGGCCTCGGCTACGGCTGGCGCGGCCTGGTCGCAGCCGAGATCATCGCCAGCAGCGCGGGCCTTGGGTACGCGCTGTTCCTGGCGCAGAAGAGCTTCGACACCGACGTGGTCATCGCCTCCATGGCGATCATCGGCATGCTCTGGCTGCTGATGGACCGGTTGGTCCTGGCGCCGCTGGAGCGGCGCACGGTTGAGCGGTGGGGCATGAAGATGGCGGTGAGCTGAGATGGCGGACGCAGTCGCAAACCGGGACCGCGCCGGTCGGGGCGGCGCCCTCCCAGGGCGAGCCGCGAAGCGCGGCCGCAACCGTCGGATCACCGCCTGGCGGCACCGGATCACCCGTAACGGCCTGGTCCGGACGCTAGGCCCCTTCGTGCCGATCATGTTCCTCTGGTGGCTCGCCGCAGAGCTGGAGCTCTTCCCGGGAGCGTTCTTCGTCGGCCCGGACGCCGTGCTGGCCGAGTTCCTCGACCTAGTTCGCAAGGGCGTGTTGCCGGGCTATCTCTCGGACTCGCTCACCCGGCTCGCCTACGGGGTGGGCGTCGGGCTGCTCATCGGCCTACCGCTGGGCTTCCTGGTGGCGATCTCGGCCTGGGCCCGGCGGCTGACCTGGCCGCTGCTGCTCTTCTTCCAGGCCATCGCCGACATCGCCTGGCTGCCCATCGTGATCGTCTGGTTCGGCTTCAGCCTGACCGCGGTCACCTTCGTCATCGTCTACACCATCGTCTTCCCGCTAATCCTCGCCGTCGTCGCGGGTGTCGAGCAGGTGCCCCAGGAACTGCTCCGGGCCGCGCGCAGCCTCGGCGCCGGCCGGTTCCGGGTCTTCGTGGAGGTCATCGTGCCAGGGGCGCTCCCGTCGGTGGCCGGCGGCATCCGGACGGGTCTCGGCTACGGCTGGCGGGCCCTGATCGCCGCCGAGATCATCGTCGGCACCAGCGGCATCGGCTTCATGATGTTCGACGCGCGCCGGGTCGGCGACGTCTCGGAGGTGTTCCTCGGCATGATCGTTCTCGGCGTCCTGTGGTACGCGATGGACGCCCTCATCCTGGCCCCGTTCGAGCGGGCCACCGTGGAGCGTTGGGGAATGGTGCGACAAGTGGAGGCAGCGAAGTGACCGCGCTTGAGATCAGTGAGCTCGCCAAGGACTACGTCGACAGCTACACCGGTGACCAGGTCACGGCGATCGGCACCGTCTCCTTCACCGTCGAGGAGGGCGAGTTCGTCTCGATCCTCGGCCCCAGCGGTTGCGGGAAGACCACGGTGCTGAACATCATCGCGGGTTTCGTGGAGCAGACCTCGGGCGTGGTAAAGGTCGGCGGGCGAGTGGTTGACGGCCCGGGCCCGGACCGCGGCGTGGTGTTCCAGAGCCACGCCCTCTTTCCATGGAAGACGGTGCTGGGCAACGCGGTCTTCGGGCTGCGCATGAAGGGCGTGCCAGCCGCGCAGCGCCGGGCCACCGCGTTGGAGTACCTGGACCTGGTCGGGCTGGCGGGCTTCGAGAACAAATACCCGCATGAGCTCTCCGGCGGTATGCAGCAGCGCCTCGGGGTTGCCCGGGTGCTGGCCAACGAACCGGCCGTCATGCTGATGGACGAACCGTTCGCGAGCATCGACGCTCAGACCCGGCGCAAGCTCCAGGACGACCTCACCCGGGTGTTCGAGCTGCGCCGGCCCACCGTCTTCTTCGTGACCCACGACATCGACGAGGCGGTGTTCCTCTCCGATCGGGTGATCGTGCTGTCGCGGCGACCGAGCCGGGTCCGGGAGATCGTGACCGTCGACCTGCCCCGGCCCCGACAGTGGCAGGCGACCACCGAACTCCCCGGGTTCCGCCGCATCGCTAACCACATCACTGAGCTGCTGTCGGAGGGAGGGGAAAGTGAAGGGTCTGAGCTCGCTGCTGCGTAGGGCCTGGCGGACGCCCACCGCCCGGCGGATGGCCATCGTCCTGCTCCTGGTGGTCGGCTATCAGGCCTGGTTGGGGGTACAAGCAGCGGGCAAGGTCGCCCCGGGCGTCGGCGACCAGCGCGACGTCCGCGGCCGGTTCGCGGTCAACGTCGAGCTCGACTTCGCCCCGGAGCGCTACCACATCCTCGAGCTGCAGAAGCACGGCCGGATCGCCGGCACCGACGGCAACACCGTGCGGCTGCGCTCGGTGTCAAAGGCCGGCGTCAACGCGCTGGCACGGGAGTACTGGATCGAACGGATCGCGCCCGGTCGCTGACCCGTAGGCCGCAGCCGGGCGCGCACCCCAGCCCGGTTGGCTTACCCCCCCGCCGCCTCATGAGCAACGCGGTCGCGCAGGCGTGCGCCGAATCGATCGCGCAGCAGAACAGCAACTTCCCCGTGGGTGTCGTGTGGCACGGAGGCGAGCCCACCGCCACACCCGTCGACGTGTTCCGGGAGCTGTTGGCCCCATTCGAGGACCTGCGGCGTGCAGGGAGTGTGCGGCACGAAATCCAGACGAACGCCACGCTGATCAACCGGCGGTGGTGCAAGCTGTTCACCGCCTACGGATTCGACGTCGGGGTCAGCATCGACGGGCCCGGCCCGCTGAACCGCAACCGCCTGGACCGGGCCGGCAACCCGACGGACAGCCGGACCCTGCGTGGGATGCGGACCTTGGCCAAGGCCGGTCTGCAGTATTCGGTGATCTGTGTCGTCACACCGGAGACCATTGATCACCCCGACACCCTTGTCGACGTCTTCACCGACCTGCCGGGCTGCCAGTCGGTGGGCTTCAACATCGAGGAACAGGAAGGCGCCGACCGGACCCCGGTGACCGAGGAGTCCGCGTACCGATTCTGGCTCCGCCTCGTTCAACGCCGTGTCAACGGCAGCCCCTTACGGATCCGTGATCTGGACCGGCTGGCCGACTACCTCGCCGCCACCCGTGCCGAACGGGTCGACCACGCCCCGTATGAGCCGATCCCCACCGTCTCCTGGGACGGCCAGGTGGTGCTGCTGTCACCGGAACTGCTCGGCATCACCGAGCCGCGCTACGGCGACTTCATCGCTGGCAACGTTCTCCGTCAGTCGATCACCGCCATGATCGCTCGCGCCGGCGACCTGCGCTACGTCACCGAATTCGTCACCGCCCTCAACGGCTGCGCCGATCACTGCACCTTCTACGACTTCTGCGGTGGCGCCCAAGCCGGGAACCGCTACTTCGAGCACGCGACGTTCACCGCCCGCGAGACCACCTACTGCCGAACCACCCGACAAGCCCTCGTCCGCGCCACCGCAGACCACCTCATCCCTGAAGGAGGACCATGACCAGCGCACTGGCCACACTCGTCAACGCCGCACCGGAACAGCTCGCCCGCCTCGGCGTCGACCCAGACCTGTCGGTAGCGTCGATCGACGCAGCGAAGTTCGACAACCGCCCTGCCTGGGCCAACAAGGGCAAGTTCGACAGCCGGCCAGGCTGGGACAACTGGAACAAGAAGAAGTAACCGCTGTAGGAGAGAACGACCGGATGCGCGGGGCGGCGTGCCCACCCCGCGCCCACACAGGTTGAGGACACATGCGCACCACGACAGTCGGCGACGTGAAGATCCTGCTACCGGACCTCGACCCGGAGGACCTCGACCGCGTGACCGACCTGGCCGATGGCCTCACCGAGGCTTTCGTTGAGGGCGCGTCGTGGCGCGGTGTGCAGTTGGAGGATCACCGCATTCGCAGCAGCCTTATCGCCGGTGGCGACCTCAGTGAGAGCACCTGGGAAGCCGGCAGCCTCTACGGCTGCGACATCACCCGCACCGACTTCTCCGGCGCGGCCCTGACCGGCGTCACCATCGAACGGTGCGCCATCACCGGCTCACGGTTCACCGGCGCCAGGCTCACCGACGTGCGCCTCAAGGACGTTCTGTTCGACGGCTGCCGCTTCGACTACGCCACCTTCCAGCGCGTTACTGCCGTCGGCTCGGTCGCCTTCACCGACTGCACCCTTACCCACGGCACCTGGTCTACCTGCCGGCTGCCCGGAATCGCGCTGCGGTCCTGCGACCTCGCCGGCCTGGAGCTGGGCTCCTGCCACCTCGACGGCGTCGACCTGCGAGGCAGCCGGCTCCGCGGGCTCAAGACGCCACTCGACAACCTGTCCGGCGCCACCCTCGCGGAGAACCAACTGCCCGACCTCACCCAGATGGCCGTCGACGCCCTCAAACTGACCGTGCGCAACGACTGACTTCAGGGGGCATCGTGTCCGCTGACTCCGTCCCGATTGGCAGCCCGGAGACGGTCCTTGTCTGCATTCGGGGCAACTCCGGCTCGGGTAAGAGCATGATTGCCTTTGAGCTGCGGCGTCGGCATGGCCAGGGCTGTGCGCTGGTCGAGCAGGACTGCCTGCGTCGCATCGTGTTGGGCGAGCGGGAAAAGCCGGTGGCGCGGCACCGCGTTGATCGGGCAGACCGTCTGGTTCGCGCTCGACCACGGCTACCACGTCGTGCTGGAGGCCATCATGCACACCAGCCGCTACCGGAGCGTGCTGACAGGCCTGTGGGACGGTCGCCGAGCGCCGTTTTGTGGGCCGGCCTTCTCTTAAGCCTGACGGCGCAGGATGGTCTCGGTTTGCTCGTCGGCAGGGAAGAACAGTTCGATTGACAGGTCGGACAGGGTGACGTCCATCGGGGTCCCGAATGTGCTCAGGATGCTGAACATCGATAGCTCCTCGCCGCCGAGTTCCAGCCTCCATGACAGGACCGGGTCGTCCGCTTCGTCTGAGGCGAGGTGGCTCCAGGTGTGACGTTCCGGGATGGCGGGCCAGGTTGCAATCTCGTCGGCGAGCGCGGCAAGGTGCGGGTCTTGGGTTCGCACGACAGCCCGGTCGAGCCGGTGCAGCAGGTAGGCGGACCATTGCGCGAAGTTTCGGGTACGGCCGGCGAGTCCGGCAGGGTGCAGGGCCGTACGGAAAAGGTTGGTCGGCACGCCACGCACGTCCTCGGGGATGCCGGAGACCAATCGGCGCCCAGCGTGGTTGCTGAGCTGCACATTCCACTGCCGGTCGATTGCGACGCCGGGGAACGGGTCGTGCGTGTCCAGTAGCACCTGCAACGAGGCCCGGACCCGGGAAAGCGCCGGCCCGGTCAGGGGCGTCTCCGGATAGCGGGGAGCGTATCCGGCCGCCAGCAGCCAGTCGTTCCGCTCCCGCAGCGGCAGGTCCAGATGTTGGGCGATCTTCATCAGCAAGCCGGGACTCGGCTTCGACTTGCCCAGCTCGACGAAGCTCAGGTGGCGGGGCGAGATGCCGATCTCATGCGCCAGGTCCATTTGGCTGCGCCGGGCTAGTCCCCGTTGCCGGCGGATCAGGTGTCCGACGTTCGCATCTGTCACGAGACGTCACGATAGCCGGGCGGCACGCGTCGGAACGAGTACCTGCAAGGTATTCGCATCCTCGCCCCCAAGAGTGCAGGATGGCGACGTTCCCCCACGTTTTGAAAGGAACCGAGGATGCCGCTCTTCGACACTACGGACGGAACCCGCCTGTTCATGCGCAAACGGGTGCCGCTGAGGGAAAACCGGCGAGTCCTCGTTACCGGTGCTGAAATCGGATCCATCGTCATCGAGCAGGCGACCGTCGGAGATCTCCCGCAGGTCAATGCGATGCACCGTCGTTGCTCACCGGCTTACCGCTGTTTGATGCCGTCTATGGCAGTTCCGCGGGAACGCTGAACGCAGCGTGGCTGCTGTGCGGCCGCGCCGAAAGCACCATGCACGCATGGTGGGATCCAAGCATCATGCGGACGACCATCGACCCAAGGCGCGCCCTGCGCCGGCAGCCGGTCGTGGACACTCAATTCCTTGTCCACACCGTGTACACCGAGATCATGCCGATGGGGTTCCAGGAGATCCTCCACAGCACCGTTGAATTCCACCCGATCGCCACAGACGCCCTCACGGGCCATGCCACCGATCTCCACGATCAGATCCGTGACCAGTCGAGCTTGCAGGCCGCACTCCGCGCGTCGGCCGCAATGCCACTTCTCGCAGGCGAACCGATCGAGATCAACGGGCGTCGGTTCGTCGATGCCGGGGTGAGCGAGGCGGTCCCCGTACGGACGGCACTTGCTGACAAGGCCACGCACATCGTTGCGCTTCGCACTCGACGCATGGACGAGCCCCCGTCCCCTCCGTCTCGCGGTGAACGTCTGGTTTTGTCGCGGTGGTTCGCCCAGCGCGCTCCAGGAGCGGCCGAGCCATGGCTGAGCCGCCAGGCCGTCAGAGCAGAAGAAGAGCGGCTTCTGGCGTCGCATCCGGCGATCTTGCAGATCCGCCCACCGATCGGCAGCGTGAGGATCGGCCGTACCGAGCGACGCCCACGCGTTCTTCGCGCAGCTGTCGATACAGGCCGGCAGGCGGCATTGAACGAACTGGGCTCCATCGAAGATGCCTCTATGAGGTTCGCTCCGAGGTGACCTCGATCCCCGAGGAGGTTGGCATGCCCGACACAGCTCTTGGCACCGGCAAGACCGTGGCCCTGCCCAGCGGCCGGGTCGCCTACACCGAGCGTGGCTGCGGCCCGACCGTCGTGTTCGTGCA
This sequence comes from Micromonospora sp. NPDC005206, assembly GCF_040608175.1. Classification (NCBI taxonomy): domain Bacteria; kingdom Bacillati; phylum Actinomycetota; class Actinomycetes; order Micromonosporales; family Micromonosporaceae; genus Micromonospora; species Micromonospora sp. NPDC005206. The sequence goes on along the minus strand of NZ_JBEXHU010000036.1, from coordinate 3,412 downwards.
TGGTCTGCTGGTCAACGCCAACCTCTGGCGCAAGGTCGTGCCGGCCATCGCGGACGCGGGCTTTCGCTGCATCGCGCCGGATTGGCCGCTCGGCGCGCACCAGGTGCCCATGCCGGCAGACGCCGACATGACGCCTCCCGGGGTCGCCAAGCTGATGGCGGAGTTCCTCGACGCGCTTGACCTGACCGACGTCACCGTGGTTGCCAACGACACCGGCGGCGCGCTGACCCAGATCCTGATGGCCACCCATCCGGAGCGGCTCGGCCGTGTCGTGCTCACCCCGTGCGACGCGTTCGAGGAATTCCTGCCCGAGCCGTTCACCCGGCTGCCCAAGCTGGTTCGACTGCCCGGTGCGGTCTGGCTGGCCAGCCGACTGCTCCGGCTGCCGATTGTGCAGCGGCGGTCGTCTGCGTTCGGTTGGCTGGCCAAGCGTGGCATCCCCGCCGAAATCATCGACTCCTACCTACGGCCAAGCTACGACAGCCGGCAGATTCGCAGGGATGCCAAGCGGTTCATCGTTGGTGTGCACAACAGGTACACGCTGGCCGCTGCTAAGGCACTGACCGGATTCAGCAAGCCGGTGTTGCTGGTCCGCGCGGAGGATGAACGGATCTTCCCTGCCCGGCTCTTCGAACGACTCGCGGCAACCCTGCCCGACGGCCGCCTGGTCACGGTCGCCGATTCGTATACCTTCGTGTCGGAGGATCAGCCGTCCGAACTGGCTCGGCTGGTCGTGGACTTCGCCGCCGGCTAGCACCTTTACCAACAGCCGCTCAGCGGCTGGTGGTACGAGTGGTTTGCCTGCCGCTTCAGATGTCGGCTGCGGGAGCAGGTTCGAACCGGTCTTCGTCTGCTGCGCCATGCGGGTGCTGCGGGTCCTTGCACCGGGCCTCAACGTTGACCGTTGGCCGGTGGCACGTCGGCGGGGGTGAGGTCGAGGCGGGGGCGTAGGTAGCGGACGTGGTGTCGCCATCGGTGGTGTTCGTAGGCGGTGTCGACGTCGATTTCGGCGACGATGGTGGGGAGCACGGGGCTGTAGGGGAGGGGTTGGGGGCGGTCGAGTTGTCCGGTCCACGCGGCGGGGAGGGGTTGCGGCCAGGGGTGTGCCCCCGTCGGGTCGATGGGGGTGAGCAGGGCGCCTATTCGGCGCGGTGTGCGGGTCGTAGGGGGTTGGTGCGGTCGGTGTAGCGGAGTTGTCCGTGCTGGTCGCAGCGGCCGAGCAGGAGGGTCTCGGGGTTGTCGGTGCTGGGGGTGACGCCGCCGATGATCGCTTCGGTGGTGCGGTAGGCGCGGACTTTCTGCCATCCTCGTCGGCCGGGCTCGTAGCGTCCGTCGAGGCGTTTGATCACGATGCCCTCGATGCCCGCGGCGGAGCCCGTGAGAAAGTCTGGCTCGGCGAGGTCGCCGCACTGGAGGAAAGCCTGACCCATCTTCGCCGACGCCGCGCCGAAGCAGACTCCCAACTGACCCGTCCCGATGCCCTGGACAACATCACCGGCTAACGAGAGACGATGCCCTCATGGACCTGCCCGTCATGCCTCCCATCCTGCCTATGCTCGCCAAGCCCATCGGTGAAATCCCAGCTCAACAGTGCTACGAACCGAAGTGGGACGGATTTAGAGCGGTGATTTTTCGGGACGGCAACGAGGTGGAGATCGGCAGCCGCAACACCAAGCCGATGACCCGCTACTTCCCCGAAGTCGTCCAGGCGGTCCTGGCGAACTTTCCAGACCGGGCCGTCATCGACGGCGAGATCATCGTCGCCGACACCACCCGCAACACCCTCGACTTCGAGGCGCTGCAGCAGCGCATCCATCCGGCTGCCAGCCGGGTAAAGCTGCTGGCCGAGCAGACCCCGGCCAGCTTCGTCGCGTTCGACCTGCTTGCCCTCGGCGACGAGGATCTGACCGAGCGGCCGTTCATCGAGCGGCGGGAGATGCTCGACCGGGCCCTGGCGGGCGCTCAGCCGCCGATCCACATCACCCCGATCACCCGCAACGAGGACACGGCCCGGCGCTGGTTCGGCCAGTTCGAGGGTGCCGGCCTCGACGGGCTCATCGCCAAGGACCCCGAGCTGACCTACCAATCCGACAAACGCGTAATGACGAAGATCAAGCACAAGCGCACCGCCGACTGCGTCGTCGCCGGCTACCGGCTACACAAATCCGGCGACGACCGGATCGGTTCGCTGCTGCTCGGTCTCTACAACGACGAGGGCACGCTGGTCTCCGTGGGTGTCATCGGCGCCTTCTCGATGGCCGTGCGGCAGGAACTGTTCGTGGAGTTGCAGCACCTGGTCACGACGTTCGACGGGCACCCGTGGAACTGGGCCGCGCACGAGCAGGGCGAGCGCACCCCGCGGCGCAACGAGCAGAGCCGCTGGAATGCCGGTAAGGACCTGTCGTTCGTCCCTCTGCGTCCGGAACGGGTGGTGGAGGTTCGCTATGACTACATGGAAGGTGAACGGTTCCGGCACACCGCCCAGTTCGAGCGCTGGCGGCCGGACCGGGAGCCGCGCTCCTGCACCTACGCCCAACTCGAACGCCCGGTCAGGTTCAACCTCGCCGACGTGCTCACGAGCAGCTGACGATTGGTTCGCCTATCGCCTCGAAGAGAATCCGGCGGTAGATCGGCTCATATCCGGTTGGAATGGACAGCGTGTCCCACACGGCGCGTTGCGGCACCAGGCGGCGTTGTGTCATCTCGTAATCGGGTGACCAATCCTCGAGGCGGACGTCTGCGCGCCACAGTGCCCGCACGAGCACGATGCCTGCCTCGGGGCCGCGCAGGCATACGCCACGGCTGAAGCCGAGCAAGCGCCGATCAAGCACGGTCGCACAAGCTGTCCCGCACCGGGTTTGATGGAGACATCGAAACCTGGGAGGAACACCAGCGATGCCCGCACCGAAGAAGTACAACGATGAGCTGCGTGAGCGTGCGACGCGGTTGGCGGTCGTTTCCCGCCGAGATCCGGCGTCCGCGGTCGGAGCGATCCGGCGGATCGCCGGCCAGCTCGGGGTTCATCCGGAGGCGTTGCGTACGTGGGTGAAGAAGGCCGAGACCGACGCTGGTGACCGTCCGGGCACCACCAGCAGCGACGCGGAACGCCTCGCCGCGTTGGAACGGGAGAATCGTGAGCTGCGGCGGGCGAATCAGATCCTGAAGTCCGCGGCGAGTTTCTTCGCGGCGGAGCTGGACCGTCCGTCGCGATGAAGGTCGACTTCGTCGACTCCCAGAAGGCCGAACACGGTGTCCAGCCGGTCCTGCAGGCGCTCGAAGACACGCCGGCACAGATCGCACCGTCGACCTACTACGCGGCCAAGACCCGCCCGGCCTCGGCCAGGTCGCGGCGCGACGAGGAGCTGACCGCGATGATCGAGCGGATCCACGCGGAGAACTACGGCGTCTACGG
>NZ_JBEXHU010000035.1:0-39266 GCF_040608175.1 Micromonospora sp. NPDC005206 | reverse complement strand
CCGATGGCTCCACGCCCATATCCACCACTGTCCGCTATGGACGCAATGCCCGTGTCACCCCGATCGGCGCCCCGACCCTTGTTGAGATCACCTCAGTGGGAAGCGGCCAAATGTGCGGGGCGCACCGGGATACAGCTCGTGGCGCGTGGCCTACTTGGTACATTGCCAGCAGAGAAGCAGGATCAGCGCGTGGCAGCGCGGTCTACGGCGACTGACGGGCGTTCAGTGCGCTGGTGACCGGTTCAGGTGGTTCAGCCTGCTGGTGTCGTCGGTGAGAACGGAAGCTTGACCACGGCTCAGGGCTGGAAGCTGGTTCAGCCTGAGCAGTCCGATCTGCGCGAGGACCGATGCCTGGTCCGTCTCCGCGCCAGGAACGTCAACGGCAGTGGCAGGGCCGGGTTGCCCAGGAGAACACTGTCACCAGTTGGCAAGGGGGTCGCAGAGTGTACATGGATCCCGAGCTGGCAGCAGCCCTGCCCACGCTGCCGGACCTGCACATCCACGACCTCGCCGGGGCCCGCGCCCGGATGCGGGAGCTCGCTGCGGGCGCGCAACGACCCTCACGGGGCGAGGTCATCGTTGCCGACCACGAGGTGCTTGGTATGGATGGCAACTGCGTGCCAGTCAGGGTCTGCACGCCGCCCAACGTCACTTGCCCACTTCCCGCTCTGCTCCTGCTGCACGGCGGCGGATTCGTTATGGGCGACCTGGAGACGGCCACCGCACAGGCCATGGACTTGTGCACCCAAGTGCACGCAGTCGTCGTGGGGGTCGGCTACCGGCTGGCCCCCGAGCATCCGTACCCGGCTGCCCTGCATGACTGCGAGGCCGTGTTGCGCTGGATCGCCTCCGAATCCGATGGACTCGGCGTCGATGCCGCACGGATCGGCGTGTACGGCATGAGCGCCGGCGGCGGCCTCGCCGCAGCACTGACGCTGCTCACCCGCGACCGCGGCGGACCACCTCTGTGCTTCCAGCTGCTCGACGCCCCCGAGGTTGATGACCGGCTGGGCACAACATCGATGCGTACGTTCGGCGACACCCCGCTGTGGAACCAAGGTGATGCGGTGCTGAGCTGGCGGCACTACCTGGGGGGGCGTGACGGGGTCGTTCCTCCCTACGCGGCACCGGCCCGCGCCGACGATCTCTCCGGCCTCCCCCCGGCGTACGTATCGGTTTACGAGAATGACCCGCTGCGTGACGAGGGCTTGGCCTACGCATCCAGCCTGCTGAATGCCGGCGTGTCGGTTGAGTTGCACCTGTTCCCCGGCACCTTCCACCGATCGGCCACCATCACGGGCGCGGCCGTATCTCGGCGCCAGGCCGCCGAAACAGTCGATGCGCTCCGACGCGGCCTCAACCCAGTCAGGTAACCGACGCCAACCGCCTGTGCCCCGGCCCCAGTATCGCGCGAGTTGCCCCGCTGGCTGCTCCTCTCGATGGGGGGTGTCGGACTGGTGCTGATGGTGGCCTACCTGCGCCGGGCCGGGCCCATCACCCGGGGTAGATTCACGGAGGCGTGGACCCGCGGCTACATCGGGCGGGGAGCCTAGCGGCTGCGCGAGCAGCCAGAAAAGCAGCCAAGCCAGCGATAACCGGCGGACGATCGCGGACTGGAACGGCGCGTGGAGCACGAGAACCAGGCGGCGGACCAGGAGCCTCGTGATCTCGAAGGTCAGGTCGGTGATGGTCTTGCACTCGCTGTGCAACCGGGCGTACTCGTCGCGTCAGAGCCATCCGGTTGGCTTACGCCGGCAGCGACGGGCCATCGGCGTGCGGCTCAGCAGGGCGAGCTGGCTCCGCCGCTGACATGAACGGCGCGAATGCGGGAAGAAGCGGTGTTCGGTGCAGGTGGTGGCCGCGTGCCCTTGACGGTCGCGCTCGAGCGGCTGCCGCCTCAGGGCTACGTATCCGCTCGTCCGCGCGGTCGCGAACGCGGGCGGCCATACACGCTTTCCCATTTGTCGTTCACTCCAGCTCCGTAGGCACCGCCTTCGGGCGGCAGCGATCGTGGTCTCTCGTTCGATTAGAGGCCCTCCCGCCGGTGTACGGATCTGACAAGGCGTGCTGGCTGCTCGCGCTACCGTCACAGTCCGTTCGCCGTCACTGCCCGTCCGACGCGCGCGCATGCCGAGGACCCGGCCGGCCCGGTCAGAGGAACTTGAGGCCCGTCGGCGTGTTCCGGTAGCGGGGCTTGTGGCGGAGGTTGTCGGCTTCGGCTCTGTTGCATTGAACGTCGGCAAGATCGAGGCAGGCTTGAGCAGTGAAGTCATCGACCCGACCTGGACCGTGGCTGCCTCCGACGTCCGCGTTCGCCGGGTTCCGGTTCCCACCGGAGGTGATTGTGGTCGCGGTTCGTTGGTATCTACGCTTCAACCTGTCGTATCGCGACGTTGAGGAACTGCTGGTCGAACGTGGCGTGGAGGTCGATCACGTCACCGCCTACCGGTGGGTGCAGCGGTTCACCCCACTGCTGGCCGACGCCGCCCGCTTCAGCCGCCACTCGCCAGGTGACCGCTGGTTCGTCGATGAGACGTTCGTGAAGGTCAACGGCGTGTGGCGGTACGTGTACCGGGCGGTCGACCAGGACGGGCATGTCATCGACGTGCTGGTCTCGGCCCGCCGGGACGCCGAAGCGGCCCGCAGGTTCTTTCGCCGGGCGCTGTCGACATTGAAGGTGACACACAGCGAGGTCGTCACCGACGCCGCGCCGGTCTACCCCGGGGTGCTGGATGAGCTGGTCCCGTCCGCGTGGCACCATGTCGAGCCGTACGCCAATAACCCGATCGAGGCTGATCACAGCCAGCTCAACACCGGTTGAGACCGATGCGCGGGCTACGAACAGACAAGACAGCACAGGTGATCATCGCCGGCCACGCGTTCATGCAGAACCTGCGCCGCGGCCACTACGAACTCGCCATCGACACCCCGCCCGCTCTGCGGGTCGCCGCCGCGTTCACCGAACTCGCCCAAGCGATCTGACCACGGGGGCCGACACGGGTTCAACGCGTCCACCGATCCGACAATGCAACAGCGCCAGTCCGACCATGACCGAGCCGTTGATCGGTTCGGGCGGTTAAGCCCTCGGCGATGGCGAAGAGTCCGTACCGGCCACCTCGGCGATCGCTCCCGACGGCACGTGTCTGGCCCGGCCGGGCACCCGGTGGCTTGTTGATCGCGCTACCGCCGCGTTGCTGCGCGCTGCCCAGATGCAGCCAAGGTCATGGACCAGCGGGGGACTTCCATCCACAAATCTAAAAGTTTCGTTTAATCAATGCAAAGTGTTAACGTCAGCGATCGATCTTTTGTCTTCCGAGACCGTACTGGCCGGTCCAGGGGGAGAAAGTTCCACGGCTCCTGCCTCGGCCAGGACCCGCACCCACCGGGAGGAAGCATGACCGCACCGAACCGATGGCGCCGACGCCGTCGTGTCAGGCTCGTGGCCGCAGGTGCCGCTCTATCGACCCTGCTCGCCGCGGTCACCATCACCCCAGCCAGGGCCGCACCCGTCACTGTCGATGTCCCGCCGCAGGAACCCGGCGTCACCCTGCGTTCGTACGACATGGGAACTCCGCTGTCGACGTTGTGCACCCTCAAGCCGGCACAGACACCGAACGTCGACAAGCTCATGCCGCAGATCAACTGGACCACCACAGACGAGTTCGGACTCTCGGACCGGTTCATCAGCCACGTCATCGCCAATCTCGCCGCGCCCGTCGATGGCGACTACACCTTCCGGCTGACCAGCGACGACGGGTCACGGCTGACGATCGGCGATCAGCGTGTCGTCGACCACGACGGTCTGCACGGCGAAACCTCCAAGGAAGGGTCGACCACCCTCAGCGCCGGCCTGCACCCATTGCGCCTCGAGTTCTTCGACAATGGCGGCGGCCAGGTGTTGCGGCTCGAATGGCGCCGCCCGAGTGCAGCCGACTTCGAGCTCGTACCGAACTCCGCGTTGAGCACCGACGCCGGTGTCGTACGCGTCACCGCCCCGGGATGGAAGTACTGCGAGGGGACGACCGACTCGGCCGGCGACGGCCTGCCGCTCGACCGGGTGCACCCGGGCTACACCCTCACCGACCTGCGCCCCGAAGGGCTCCAGCCGCAGGTCACCGGCATGGCGTTCCTGCCCGAGGGCGACCTGATGATCTCCACCTGGGGCGGCACCGACACCGCGACCGGCGAGGTCTACGTGGTCGGGGGCGTCACCGGCCAGACCAGCCCCGAGCAGGTGACATACCGCAAGTTCGCAGACGGGCTGCGCGAACCCCAGGGCGTTGCGGTGGTCGACGGCACCGTCTACGTCAGCCAGAAGCACGAGCTGACGGCCCTGCGCGACACCGACGGCGACGGCCTCGCCGACGACCGCCGCACGGTTGCCACCTGGCCATGGGGCGGCAACTTCCATGAGTTCGCGTTCGGCCTGCTCCACCGGGACGGGTACTTCTACCTCAACCTGTCAGTCGCCATCAACCAGGGCGGCGCCACCACCGTGCCCCAGCCCGCCCCGAATCGCGGAACCTCGATCAAGGTGAACGCCAAGACCGGCGAGATCACGTATGTCGCCGGAGGGCTGCGCACCCCCAACGGGATCGGGTGGGGCCCCAGCGGCGAGGTCTTCGTCACCGACAACCAGGGCGGCTGGCTGCCAGCATCCAAGCTGGTCCAGATCCAGCAGGAGGCGTTCTACAACCACTACACGACGCCCGCGGGTCCGTTCGACGACAAGCCCGTGACGCGTCCCATCGTCTGGATCCCGCAGAACGAAATCGGCAACTCACCGTCCACTCCCGTGCTGTTGAAGCAGGGGCCGTACGCGGGACAACTGGTCGTCGGCGACGTGACCTACGGCGGCCTGCAGCGCGTCTTCCTTGAAAAGATCGAGGGGCAGTACCAGGGCGCGGTGTTCCGGCACACGCAGGGCCTGGAGGCCGGCGTCAACGAGGTCACCCTCGGCCCCGACGGCGCGCTCTACACCGGTGGCCTGGGCGCCGGCGGCAACTGGGGCCAGGAGGGCAAGCTCACCTACGGCCTGCAGAAGCTCACACCCAACGGCACCTCGGTCTTCGAGGTCAAGCAGATGCGCGCGTCGCACGTCGGGTTCGAACTGGAGTACACCAAGCCGCTGTCGGCCGAGACCGCGCAGGAACTCCCCGACGCGTACCAGGTGACGCAGTGGCGCTACGGCGCGACGAGCCAGTACGGCGGTCCCAAGCTCGAGCTGGAGACGCTCAAGGTGGCCAAGGCCGAGCTGTCGGCCGACGGCCGCACCGTCAAGCTCCAGATCCCGGGCCTGAAGGAGAACCGCGTGGTGCACGTGCGCTCCCCGCGTCCGTTCTCATCCGCCGGCGGCGAGGAGCTGTGGAACACTGAGGCCTGGTACACGCTCAACGAGATCCCGGGCCGGGTGGTGCAGCCGCAAACCTTCTTCGAGGCCGAGGAGGGCCGTACGGCCGGCGTCGGCATGGCGACCGACCACGCCGCCTACTCCGGCGCCGGCTTCGCCGCCGGGTTCGCCGCCGACGGCGCGTCGACCCGCATGTCCGTCGATGTCCGCGAGGCCGGGACGTACGACCTGGCGATGCGCTACAGCAACGGCCCGAATCCCTACTCCGGCGAGAAGCAGCTGAGCCTGTACGTCAACGGCGAACGGGTCGAGCAGACGGTCTTCCCCTCCACCGTGACCTGGGAGGAGTGGGGCACCGTCAGCACCACGGTGCGCCTGAACCAGGGTCGCAACCTGGTCGAGTACCGCAAGGAGGCTGCGGACTCCGGGCACGTGAACCTGGACGTGCTCGCCGTTCGGCCGCACGGCAAGCGCATCACGCTGTTCGACGGTGGCGAGCTCACCGAGTGGCAGCACAGCGACGGGCGCGAACCGGAGTGGGCGATCGCCGACGGCGCCATGACTGTGCGCAACGGGGACCTGCGCACGGTGCAGGCCTTCGGCGACTTCCGGCTGCACGTGGAGTTCAACCTGCCGCTGTACCCGCCGGACGTGACCGGCCAGGCGCGCGCCAACAGTGGGGTGTACCTGCAGGACCGCTACGAGATCCAGGTGCTGGACTCCTTCGGCATCGACCCGCCGCAGACCAACGACGCCGCGGCCATCTACACCCAGAAGGCCCCCGACGTGAACGCGGCGCTGCCGCCGCAGGCCTGGCAGACGTACGACATCGTGTACCGGCAGGCCCGCTACGACGCATCCGGAAACAAGGTCGACAACCCCCGCGTCACCGTGGTGTGGAACGGCGTCAGGGTGCACGACGACGTCGAGATCCTCGGCCCGACTGGCGGCAGCCGGCCCGAGGGCCCTGCGACGGGTGCCATCCGATTGCAGGACCACGGCAATCCGGTCCAGTACCGCAACATCTGGATCGAGCCGCTGGACCGGTAGCTTCGCCAGCTGCCAGAACGCGGACGGCCGGGTACCGGCGCGCCGGCCCGGCCGTCCGCAGCAGAGCCTCGGCCCAGGCATGCTGGGCCGAGGCTTGGACATGGTCGAGGATGCTCTGCTCGCCATCGCCGGGCTCGACGTCCATTCCTTCGGATCGCAAGGCAGGCCCGCCGGCCACCGATCCTCGTCGCTATGACACGTCCGCTTGCGGCGGCCAGGGCCGACGGTCCAGAGCGGGATCCTGTTCGTGCTGCACACCGGCATCCGGTGGGAGTTCCTGCCGCAGGAACTGGGGTTCGGGTCGGGAATGACCTGCTGGCGGCGCTTGGAGGAATGCAACCCCGCCGGAGTGTGGCAGCGACTGCACGAGCTGCTGCTGGCCGAACTCCAGGCCGCCGGGAAGTTGGACTGGTCGCGGGCGGTCATCGACTCCTCGCACGTCCGAGCGGCCAGACGTGGCCCAGAAGCGGGCCGAGCCCGGTCGACCGCGCCCGCCCAGGCTCGAAGCACCACCTCCTGACCGAGCGCGCCGGCATCCCCTCGCCGTGGCGTTGACCGGCGGCAACCGCCACGACGTCACCCAACGCCTCACGCTGATCGACAAGGTCCCACCGGTCCGCGGACGCCGCGGTCGGCCACGCCAACGCCCCGACGAGTTGTATGCCGACCGCGCCTACGTCCACGACAAGTACCGCAAAGCCGTACGAGCAAAGGGCGTCCGCCCACGTATCGCCCGCCGCGGCCAACCCCACGGCTCCGGCCTGGGCGTGCACCGGTGGGTGATCGAGCGCACCATCGCCTGGTACCACGGCATAAACGGCTACGCATCCGATGGGGACGCCGCGACGACATCCACGAACCCTTCCTCGCCCTCGCCACCTGCATCATCACGTACCGACACGTCGTGCGACTTTGTTAGGACCTCTCAGAGTTCCTAACAGAATGATCTCTGGGCCTGTCGTCCCTTATGGACCGCCGATTCCACGGCGAACTGCTCGTACTCGGCATCAAGGTAGCCGCCCCCACCGTATGGGAAATCCTGCAGGAGGCCGGGATAAACCCGGCGCCCGAACGCGCCCGCGGCACGTGGGCCGACTTCCTACGCTCCCAGGCTGACGCCCTGCTCACAAGCGGCGAAGAATCTGATCATGGACCTCGAGGACGCTGGCTGCAGGGCCCGGTTCCTGATCCGGGACCGTGACGGGAAGACCCCTGCCCTGTTCGATGCCGTTCTGAAGGACGCGGGCATCGACGTCGTCCTCAGCGGCGTCCGGATGCCCCGCATGAACTCGGTCATGGAACGCTGGCACAGTCCTGCCGGCGTGAACTCCTGGACCGCACCCTGATCTGGAACCGGCGGCATCTCCTCCACGCCCTGAAAGGGTTCAACGACTTCTACTACTCCCACCGGCCCTCACCAAGGCATCGCCAACGCACGCCCGTTACACCCGTTGCCCGCGCAGGTCGCCGACCCGAACAAACTCGGCCGCCTCGCCATACGAAGGCACGACCCTCTCGGCGGTGTTCTCCACGAATACAAGCATGCTGCGTGAGCTGCACGGACGAGATTCCGGCAAGTGCAGGGTGGTGGTCGGAGGGCATCGAAGGAGGTCTTGCACACATCTTCGTATACAACATACGCTCCCAGAGTCGCCGACTCGAGGAGCTGCCATCGAACCCCTTCCCGAGCGAAACGAGCCCACGCAGACTCCGTCCACTCCGGACAGCGGTGGTGACGGTCGCCCTTGCCTGCACCGTCGCAGCCTGCTCGCCGGTGTCGAACAGCGGGGACGGCACCACATCTGGCGAGAACCAGGCGGCCCTACAGCATGGCCGCCGACGACTCGACCGACGCACTGCTCGACGAGGCCCGCGCGGTCGTGGACTTCGACGCGCGAGAGGCGCTACCAGCAGGCCATCGAGGAAATTCTCGAACGCCGCAGCACGATCCACCACTACCACCCGAACGTCTTCGTGGCGGGCACCTCGGCCATGACCGGCTTCGAGTTTCTCGGCAACTGGCTGCCCCGCCTGAAAACCGCCCGCCTCACCGACTCGTCGGTGGTCCCAACACGTCCTGCCCATGCCCTGCGCACCGAAGGAGCCCGTGAGCATGCATTTCTACGTCCATCGACAGCGACGATCACGACCACGAAACTGGCTGCCCGGCGCCGTAGCGCTGGCGCTCGTTGCCTCGATTGGGTTCGCCGCCCCGGCGGCCGGCGCCCAGGAGCAGCCGACCGGGCAGCGTCCTGTGTTCGAGAACGGCCGAGCCCAGCCGGTGTACGCCGGTGAAGAGATCATCACCCAGAATGTCTGGGTCGAGGTCGAGGGCATGGACACCGACCGGGACGGTGCCAATGACCGCATCCGGGTGCAGATCCGGCGGCCGGCGTCGACCGACAAGGGCATCCAGCTTCCGATCATCATGCAGGCGAGCCCTTACTGGGGTGACGGAGGGGAGTTCCTGAACAACGAGGTCCACGTTCCGCTCTACGCTCCCCAGCGGCCGGGCTACGCGCCGCCGCCGGATCCCGGCCCGTTCCCGTACTTCCCGCTGCCGGACAAGCCGTACGACGGCACCGAGCCGCCGCACCAGACAATCAACGGCGGGACGTACCAGAACGAGTTCCTCTCACGCGGCTTCATCTTCGCCCACGCACAGATGCTCGGTACGGGCAGCTCGACCGGGTGCACGACTGGCGGCGGTCCCGAGGAGCACGATTCGCTCAAGGCGGTCATCGATTGGTTCAACGGCCGGGCCGACGCCTATGACATCGACGGCAACCCGGTCAAGGCCAACTGGACCACCGGTCTGGTCGGGATGATCGGCACCTCCTATGACGGCACGCTACCGATCGGGGTGGCCACGACCGGTGTGAAGGAACTGCGGGCAATCGTGCCCATCGCGGCGATCTCCAGCTACTACGACTACCGCCGGATGAACGGCACGCCGATCTCGACCAACACCAACCTTGGGGGCGACCAGAACTCCAACCACAACTCCAACATCTCGCGGAAGTACCCGGAGGTGTGTGACTACACCAAGGAAGAGGTCCGGCGGGGTCAGGACCGGCTCACCGGTGAGTACAACCAATGGTGGCACGAGCGCAACTACCTGCCGAACATCGGCAACATCGCCGGCGGCGTCCTGGTGCAGCACGGCCTGAACGACCAAAACGTGAAGTTCCGCAACGCCGCCCAGCTCGTTGACGCCCTCGAAGAGAACGGCATCCCTCACCAGGTGTGGTTGCACCAGGGCGGGCACGGCGACCGGGCGCTCTCGAACAACCGGGCAGCCTGGCTGGACCTGCTCAACCGCTGGTGGACCTACTGGCTGCACGGGGTGAACAACGATGTGCTGGACGAGCCCTCAGCAGTCATCGAGCGCGAAGACGGCACCTGGACGCCGTACGACAGCTGGCCGGCGCCCGGCTCCGCCTCCACACCTCTCTTCCTAGGAGCCAGTGGCGACAACACCACCGGCAGGCTCACGCTGACACGCAACGCCGCAGACAGGCCGGTCACCGAGACCTTCACCGACGACATGACGATCGACGCGACGTCCTTCGCCCGCGCCGAGCAGTCGCCGAACCGCCTCGCCTACCGCACCGCGCCGCTCACCGAGCCCGTCCATCTCAGCGGGACGGTGCATGTCTCGACTCGGATGTCGATCAACGCCCGGGCCGGGATCGTCAGCGCGATGCTGGTCGAGTACCCGGAGTCGGGCAACCCGAAGATCATCGCGCGGGGCTGGTCGGACCCGCTGAAGAGGTTCGGCTTGGATCGCAGCTACGGCATCATGCCGGGAGCCCCGTTCACTCACAACTTCGACCTGCAGCCGCACGACTACGTGTTCAACGAAGGTAGCCAGATCGGGCTCGTCGTGTACTCCAGCGACCGGGTCTTCACCCTCCGGCCGCCGCCAGGCACGCAGCTGAGCCTGTACACGCACCACAGCCAAACCAGAGTCGACCTCCCGCTCGTCGGGGGCGCGTCCGCACTCGCGTCCGCCCTCGGCGGCGAGTAAGACCAATTGCTTCGGCCCGGTCCGGGTGGCGGGTTTCCGCCCACTCGGACCGGGCCGGGCATTTTTGAAGGAGCCCGGATGCTCACGGCGTTCGAGGTCGGCGGTGAACTGGCGGGCGAGCTGGGTGGCCCATGCCGCGGTCGGGTGGGCGGTGATGCCGAGGAGGTGTACCCGGCGGCTCTCGGCCTCGATCACGAAGGCGACGTAGAGGCGTTGGAGGGTGACCGCACAATCCACGTGGAAGAAGTCCGTGGCCAAGATGGTGCCGGCGTGGGCGCGAAGAAACGTGCGCCAGGCGTCGTCGTGCTGTCGTGGCGGCGGTATGCGGTGGGAACGTAGGATCCGGCGGATCGTGGACGCGCCGACCCGGTGGCCCAGGCGGCGCAGTTCGCCCTGGACGCGGACCACGCCCCACGTCCGGTTCTCTCTTGCCAGGCGGATGATGAGCGCGGCCAGCTCATCGCTGATCGGTGGGCGGCCCGGTGGTCTGGGCTGGCGCCATTTCGCGGTGAGCAGGCGACGGTGCCAGCGCAGGAGCGTCGCAGGCGCGACGATCCGGTGAGCTCGCAGTACCTTCGGCAGGATCCGCGCGAGCGCGGCAAGGACGGCACGGTCGGTCCAGTCGAGACGCGGTTTCGGGTTGCCGCGGCGAAGCATCGCGACCTCGTGACGCAGCACGAGTATCTCCGCGTCCTTTGACGCCGACGACTGCGCCAGCAAGGCCAGCCACGAGATGACTTGGATGAGGAGCTGGTAGATCAGTCGCACGGCCACGAACCCGATCATGAGGGCTAGGTGTACTGCCCAGGGACGTTGGTCAACCTGGTGACGGGTGGTTTGCCGCCGGTTGCAGTGTGGGGGCGGTGGTGATCGTAGTGATGCAGCCAGGCGGGCAGGGCCTTGCGTCGGGCGGCTTCGGATGAGTAGAACCGGCCGAAGGCCCAGCCGTCGGTCAGGGTTCGGTGGAAGCGTTCGACCTTGCCGTTGGTTTGTGGGCGGTAGGGGCGGGTCTTCTTCGGGGTGACGCCTAGTTCGGCGCAGGCGTCGCGCCAGGCGTAGGACCTGTAGGCGGCGCCGTTGTCGGTGAGCACTCGGTGCACGGTGACGCCTCGGTCGGTGAACCAGGCGACGGCTCGGCGTAGCACGGCGATGGCGGTGGCGGCTTTCTCGTCGTCGCAGATTTCGGCGTAGGCGACCCGGGAGTGATCATCGACGACGGTGTGCACGAACGCGGTCCCGACCTGTGGTTGCCATCGGCCGTTGCGGGCACCGGTGCGGCGGGCGGTGGCCTCCCGGTGGCGTTTGCCCTGGGCACGGCCGACGTAGCGCCAGCCGCCCCCGTCGGGAATCTGGGCTAGCTTCTTGACGTCGATGTGCAGCATGTCGCCGGGCTGGTCGTGTTCGTAGCGGCGCACCGGTTCACCAGTGCGCCGGTCGATGTGAGACAGGCGGTTCACCCGGCAGCGAGTCAGCACCGCATGCACCGTCGAGGCGGGCATACCGAGGCGGCCGGCGATCTGCACCGGCCCCAAGCGGTGCTTCCACCTCAGATACACGACCTTGCGGACCACTGGCTGCGGGGTGCGGTTCGGGCTGCGATGCGGCCGCGATGACCGGTCTGCCATCCCGTCGGCACCCAGCTCGGCATAGCGCAGCGCCCACCGCTTCGCGGTCGGCCAGGACACGTCATAGCGTTCCGCGGCACGGGCCACCGGCCACCCCTGATCAACGATCAGACGCGCGAGGCGAAGACGTGCACGAGGAGTCAAAGCGGCGTTAGCGTGGGACACGAAGGCCTCCTGGTTGCCGGAGCGGTTCCTAGACAGCTCCACTCCACAACCGGAGGCCTTCGTCATCACGTCTATCTACGTCGTGTCGTCACACGACCTCAACCAACCTGCCTGGGCAGTACAGCTAGGACTCCGAACACCGGGCGACGTCAGCGCCGCGAGACACAGCCCGACCCTCGAAACCGCAGCTCACGAGCCGCGACCGAGTATTGGAGTAGGACAGGCGTAGAGGTAGTCGTCGCCGTCGCGGGAGGACTCGAGGAACATCCGTGCCTGTTCGCTCGTCCACGAGCTGCCCTTGCGCTTGCGCAGTGGTGGCAGCTTCGTCAACGCGGCCATGTTGGGCGAAGGCCTGGCCAGCCAGGCTCAGGCGAACCTGAGCCTGGCTGGCCAGGCCACGTGCGGCTAGACGCCGCCGGACCCTGCCCCGGGCAGCGTCCGCACGACGGTCAGCGTCACATCGCCGTCCTGGTAGGACACCCTGAACATGTGGTGGCCCGCGTTCAGGATCCGCCGTTCCGGCAGGGAACGGAAGCTGCCCTTGATCGAGTCGCCGCTCATGATCGTCAGTACCGTGCCCGGAATGAGGGGCGCGCGAATGTCCAGGGCGAGTTCGCCGTCCAGCACCAGGTCACCCGCGGCCCGCACGCTCGTGTAGTCGTGGTCGCCGGAGATGGTGATGGCGAGGCGACCCGCTCGGCTGACGGTCACGTCGCCGCCGACGTTCAGGACGTTGCCGGGCGCGACGTCGGTAAGGGTGATGGACGCCGCGGACGCCGCTTCCCCGGACGACAGACCGGGCTGCAGCACGCCGTTGTCGACGTCGATGCTGCCTGCCACGAAACCGGTGCCGCCGAGCGTGCCGCCCTTGACGTCGATCGAGCTTGCGTGCGAGCCGGTGATCGAAAGCTTACCGCCTTCAACCGTCGTGCCGCCCTCGTAGGTGTCGTCGCCCGTCATGATCAGCGTCCCGGGGCCTTGCTTGGTCAGAGAAGCCGTGTAGAGGTTGTTGTCGATGTTGTTCTGAATGTAGGCCGCGCGCTCGTCCATCCATTCCTTGCGCCACTTGACGGCGTCCTCATGGGTGATCTTGTCGTACAACTCGGGATGGCCGTTAGTGATAGCTTGGATGTAAGGATCAGCCAAAATGCCCTGAAGCATGAAGGCCTGTTCGTTAAGCGTGCCGTCCGGGTTCAGCACGTTGGGGCTGAATTCACCGGCGTAAGCAATGCCTTGCTCCTTGTAGCCCGCCAGCCACTCCAGATCTTCCCTTTCCCTTTCCTTGATCGCGATCTGGCTGATGTCGTTCGACCAGACGTCCAGGGGCGCTTTATCCATGTTGTAGGTCATGGGGCTCAGGATCTGGCCGGGGCCGTACATGCCTTTGGCCAGATCGGGAATCCCCCAGCCCCAGCGTTCGTCCGGAAGACCGTCGGGAGCGGTCCAGGCGATGGATGCCCCGGAGGGGGAGGTTTGCCCGGTGCCGAGGAATCTCACGCCGTCGGACATCTTGTTGTTCGCCGTGGTGAACATCAGCTCACGCACCTGCTTGGCGTCCATGTTCGGATAGCGGGAGAGCAGAACCCCCATCACCGCTGTCGCAACGGGCGTTGCCGGAGACGTGCCGCTCGAGTTTGAATAGTTAGTGTCACCACCGCTGTTCGTGGTCCGAACACTGTTTGAAGGGGTAGACACGGTCCACCATTTGGTGAGCCCCGCCTCGTTGTACCCGAACTGCTTTGTGTATTCGGTACTGGCCGCAGTGGGCGGTTGCACCCCGCCGACGGATACCCACTGCTTTTCCGCCAAGGGATTGAAGAAGGGATACGCCGGGCGAAAATACGGGTTGCTCCAGTCGTTGTTGCCGGCCGACCTTACGTTGACGGTACCGCTGTCCTTGATAGCGTCCCAGATGGCATCCATGAAGGAGCGTCCGGGGTAGCTCGGATTGTATTGAATGCCGCCTTCCGAATAGCTCTTCTTGAAGAGGAAATACTGGTACTCCAGATCCTTCAGGTACTCGTTGGGGATAATGGTCGCCATTGCCGTGGCGCTGGCGCTGTCTTTGCCAGGCAGTTGGTAAGCCTTGGCGAGGTTGCCGTTGACTCCAAGGTCGTTTCCTAAGCCGTCAAAGCGGGTTCTGTCAATAGTCTGGACATAAGAGCCCCAACTGCTGTTGATGACCTGGGCGCCTGCGTCGACCAGGGCCTTATTGGCTGTATGCCAGTACACGTAATCGTGGAAGGGGCCGTGGGACTGGGTATCGGAACCGCCGGTCTTGGCGACATACATCTTCGATCCAAAGGCGATGCCGTGCTGGTCTTTACCATCGCGGATGCCGGAGGTAACCCCAAGCATGCCGGTCCCGTGCGAGTAGTCACTTGTTCTCGCCTGATCACCGGCCACAGTGAACGGCTCGCCCGCAGTAAACGGGTTCGACGGGGTCGCGCCACGATAGCCGTAGCCGGACGTGCCGTAGACACCCTCCGCTCTCACCGAAACGATCAGCCCGGTCTGAAATGCTTCGTGTGTAGTCCTGTAGCCCGAATCCATCATGCCCAGCGTCACGCCCTGCCCGCGGTACCCTAGGGCGTAGGCGGTGGACGCGTTTACCGCGACGAGCTGCCATGGGGAATTGACTGCTGTGCCAGGAGTAGAAG
This sequence comes from Micromonospora sp. NPDC005206, assembly GCF_040608175.1. NCBI lineage: Bacteria > Bacillati > Actinomycetota > Actinomycetes > Micromonosporales > Micromonosporaceae > Micromonospora > Micromonospora sp. NPDC005206. The sequence continues at coordinate 24,386 of NZ_JBEXHU010000035.1, read as the reverse complement.
GATTATGGCCGGTATAATAACCATATTCCGGCGTTTCCCAACTGGCTTTAGCGGCATCTAGTTCCCCTGGACTCGTGGCGACAAAGCCGGGGTCTCCCGGGTACGCCGGCCCGCCGCCCGTATGGCCAGGGGTCGATGTCGGACCGGTCTTGGACGATGCCGAGGCGAACCCGGCCGGAAAAAACGCAATGCCTACTCCGGCAGCAAGGGTGCCTCCCAGCCGCCGCAGCAACTGCCGCCGACTCACGGACCTCATGCTCATCTCCGACTCCTTCTCGATGGGTCGATATCTCTAACGGACCGGGGCGGCCTGTTGCGTCCCAGCCCCATGATCTACACGCGCTGGTCGAGACAAAATGATGTGCCGTTCTGCCGCTTCTACCAGGCGGCGGATGTCGACGGCTTTGTTCGGGATCCCGACTGCGGCGACTCGGCCATCGCCGTCGATCACGACGCCATGCGGCGTTCCTTGGACCTGGAATCGGCTCTTGAGCGCGGTGGCGCTGGTCGCGCCAACCACCACCCAACCGGGTAGAGGCGGAATCGGCGACTGATCCTTGGCATCCCATACCAGCACCCGACCCCACTCGCCCGGATCAAAGGGGTGGATGATCAGGTCAGCGACAAGAGACGCGCACGGGGAGCAACCCTCAGACGTGAAGACCATCACCGAACGACTCAGCTGCACGGGTTCGCCCCCGTCGGACGCGGCGAACTCCAACAGGGCGCGGTCTGGCCGACCTCCAGTCCACCGAGGGCGCGTACGTTGCTTGGCGGCCGGGACGTGATCTCACCCAGCGCACGGTCCACCCTGGCGAGCACGCCCAACACAAGAATCGTGAGCGCAACGACCATGACTACGAGCGCACCGAAGGCAGCAATCCATGGACCAGTCATCGCCGCAGCGCCTCCAAACGGTTGTGCACGCGAAGGCCGACCGTCAACGCCCGCCAGGTCATGCCAAGTAGCAGCAGCGCGATGAGCATGGCGAGTGCTGCATCACGCGACAAGCCCGACGTCGCGCGCCACAGCACCTGCAAACCCAAAGGGGAAGGAATAGCGCTGGACAGGCCCGCAAAGATAGCCAAGCCACCGGTCCGCGCGACGAGCAGCCAGCTGACGGGCCTGTCCTCGCCAACACCGCAGCCGCAGGACGGTCGGCGCCCTCGAAGGAGTGCCGATGCCATCGCCAGCCCGAAGGAAGCGAACAGTGCAGCCGCGAGCCGAAGCATGATCGTCGGGTGCCAACCGCTGATGATGAGGCCGGCGCCGAGGATGACTTCGACGCCGGAAACGCTCCATGCCAGTGGCTCGACCAAGGCAGACGGCGCAAGCCGGTAACCGGCAACGGCCATTGCGAACCGACGCGGTGCGCGCACCTTTGCCGCGGCAGCCGCGATCAGAAGGAAACCCCTGCCACGTCAGAACGGCGAACTGGAACTCTCCCACGAGTGGGCCTCCCTATATGGTCACCAAATTAGACTGCGACAGAAGTCCCTCGTCAAGAGGGCAACATCTGTCCACCAGAAGCGGTTTGAGCGACCGTCTATATCGATTTACATAACTGTTATGGACCGGGCCATGGGCTCCTCGCGGAGCCGGATGAGTGACGGTCCTGGTCGAAACTCGGTCAGTGTTGAGCTGGGGCTTCATGTGGTGGCTTCTATCAGTCCACTGCAGCCCAGCGTGCGCGAAGCGCGCGTGGTCTTGGGTTGCCTCGGCGCAGCACCGCCACCTCGTGACGCAGCAGGAGGATCTCCGCGTCCTTCGACCCGGAGGAGCGGGCGAGCAGCAGCTGGACCCACGTCCGCCTGCGCCTAACCCAAAGTGGATGGCAACCGAGGCCGTAGCCGGACCGACGTGCGCGGTTTTGCAGACCGCTCCCTCACCTCTCGGGCATACGACTGTGCGTGCCCCCGGCTGGATGCGGTCGTCCTTGACCGGTTCGGCGGAGTCGACGAACTCTCGTCGCGCCGGATTCCGCTCCCCGAGGTCGGCGACGACGACGTCCTCATCCGGATGGAGTTCGCAGGGGTCGGGTCCTGGGACGCGGCCGAGCGGGAGGGGGACTACGACGGCGCTTTCGGCGTCGAGTCGACCTTTCCCTATGTCCTCGGCTGGGACGCGGCGGGCACGGTGGCCGCGGTCGGACGCAACGTCACCCGGTTCGACGTGGGTGAGCGTGTCTACGCTGCGACGATGCCGGTACCGCGTGGCGGCTTCTACGCCGATTACGGCGTCGTTGAGGCGGAGTTCGTAGCGCGCGTGCCCGACCGGCTGCCGGCCGAGCAGGCCGGCGCGATGGCGTGGGATGCCCTGACTGCACTGAGCGGCCTCGATCTGCTCGGCCTGCGGCCGGACGAGACGCTCATGGTCTTCGGGGCCAGCGGGGGTATCGGGCGCATGGCCGTGCAGCTGGCGCGGCACAGCAGCATCCGAGTGCTGGCCGTGGCCTCTGGTGACGACGGTGTCGCCCTGGCCCGGCGGCTGGGCGCCGACGACGCCATCGACGGTCGCAAAGACGATGTGTTGGCTGCGGCATTCGAGTTCGCACCAGGCGGGCTCGATGCGGCTCTGGTCACGGTGGGAGGCGAGACTGCCGAACGGTCTCTTCGCGCGATCAAGAACTCGGGACGGATCGCCTGGCCGAACGGTGTCCTGCCCGTGCCTGTAACGTCGCCAGGCGCGACGGTGTCCTACTACGACGGGGATCGAAGCCGCACCGCCACCGATCGGCTGAACGCGATCATCGAGGCCAGCTCCCTCGAGGTCCACGTCGCCCGGACCTTCCCGTTGGAGCGAGTCAAGGATGCGCATCGCGCCCTCAATGATCACTATGTCGGCAAGCTGGCCCTCAAGGTCGGATAGGACGCAACAAGCGGCCCGAGGCTCCGGTGTCAGCGGCTCAAGCCACCGTCCCCGCCTTATGTCTGGCCCGTCGCGGCGGCGGCCCAGAGGGTGGGCGGTCTCGCTGGCCGGTTCCGCTGCACAGGTCACCAGCTGCCTACCAGGTGATCGGTAGGCCCGCCCCGGTCCGGTTCACAGCGGGACCGGCCCGCGGCGAAGAGTCCCGCAGCGGTCTCCCGTCACCGGCCGAGCAGCGAAGGCTCGCTGGCTGACGAGATCAGCCAGGCGGGCCGCAGGTCCGGCGGATTCCCCTCCGGCCAGCAGCCCTGACACGGGGGAGGGGATTGCCGGGCTGTCAGGTCCTGCCAGGAGGCCGCACCTGACAGCCCAGCCGAAGGCGCTACCGCACCGGCTACCTTGAGAGCTCCCCTTACTTTCCATGTGCCTCTGATCTGACGCCTCGCGCGACGGCATCGCGCCCACCAGCCACGGTCGGCCGCCGCCGCCAGCCTCGGATCTGGCACGCACAAACCCCACGCCCCTCGCCCACGCGACTGGGGCGCGGCACCACCATCCCTTCAGGCGGCCACCAGCCGGTGGCCGCCTTCTTGCTGTTCTACGGAGGGCAACATGCTTCATCCCACCCGGCACCTGAGAGACGGTGATCTCCCAGCCGACCTCCACCCCGCCGCCTCGCCCGACCTCCTGCGCTGCACCATCGCGGCCGCCGGCGAACACACCGAAATGCGCCCAGCCCGCGACATGGCCACCGTGCGGGTGGCTACGTGCGCCGGGTTGGTCACGGGCAAGCCCTCGGCTACTGCCGGCAGTCGGGCGGCGCCGCGATGACCGGCGGGACCCCGGCGGACCAGGTCCCTACCCTGCATGCCGAAACGATGACTGCCATCGATCAACGGGCGGCTCTGGCCGTCGAGGCCCGCTCCGCCCTCATCGCCGCGCTGCGCAGCAGGCTGATCTGCCGCCCGGGATGCGAGGACGCCCTCGCGACATGGGGCCTGGAACCGCTGCCGCAACGGTGGACCATCGTCGCCCAAGCGCACCTGTCGTACACGCGGTCGCACACCGACCATGACGAGGCCCGCGAGCAAGCGCGCTGGGGTGTACCGGACGAGCTGTGCCTGCTGCAGCCGGCGATGGCGGTCTACCCGCAACACGTCATCGACGTGGCACCCACCTCCAACGGAGATGACGAGCCTGGGCCGCACCGATACCGCATCACCGTGCAGGTCACGCTCCAGACCTGGGCCACGGCGACCCGGGAGGCGGACGCGCTCGACGCCGCTCGCACGACGATGGACCACCAGCTACAGGCGCTGGCTGACGCCGGCATCACCCTGACCAGGCTGACCTGGCAGACCGCCGACAGCCCTGACGAGGCCCCGCCGGACGACATCCACACCATGCGCAACCCCTGGTCGGCGCGGTAACCTGACCGACGTCGACCGCCTCACCGCTGCGACGGCGGCGCGTGACGCTGCCGTACAGGCCCTCATCGGGCTGCAGCGCAGCATCCGCGCCCGCGCGATCCGCGCCCTGGTCGACGACGAGTTCGGCGGCATCTATCAGCACGCCGCGCAGCGGGTCGACCAGTTCCTCATCGACCTCGGGCTCGACCCCCTGCCTCGAGCACACCACATCACGGTGATCGCCGACCTCACGCTGCCGGTCGGCGACGGCACCGCCCGGGACGCCTGCGACGCGGCACGACACAGGATGCGCACGGTCACCACCAGCAGCCCGGACCAGGCACGGCCGTGGACCGCATACGGCTGGACCATCCCCGAGCACGCCACCGTCGACCAGGACGGCTGGCGAATTCCGTGGCAGCACGAGTACGAGATGTGGCTACGCGGACACGCCACCCCCGCCGACGCCACCACCGCAGCCGAAGCCCTCGTCCGCGCGGACCTGACCCGGGCACTGGCCGGCATCGACCACCACCTGGTCACGGTGACCGCCACCGTCGAGAGCCTCGGCATCGACCTGCACCTGCACCCCGACAGCGACTGAACCGCCCACCGGATATCTCCGCGGCCCCGAGCAGGTGCCATCCGAACCCTGCTTCCCACGGGCAGACCTCAGTTGGCGCCTGCTCGCGGATCGACGCTGCGCGCGGCGCCAGCCACGACTACGCCATCCGGCCGACATCCCACTCCTCTACCGACTCCACTTTCTGTTGGGAGATCATCGTGTCGTTCTCCGAGAACAAACTGACGGTCCGATCCTCAGCCGACCTGGCGGCCGCGGTGCCGTACCTCATCGGCTTCCATCCCGGTGACGGCAGCATCGTCGTGATCGCCTGCCGAGACCGGCGGATCGTGTTCGCCGCCCGAGGTGACCTGCCGGCCCCCGGATCCCCCGCCCACCCGCTGCGCGAGCTCACCGCTCACCTCGTCCCGGTCGTGCAGCGGCAGCAGCCGATCACCGACCTCGTGATCGTCGGCTACGGCGCCCAGGCACACGTCGACGCTGCACTGCGTGCCGTCGGCGATGCGTTCACCGCCGCCGGCCTGGCCGTGCGGGAACTGCTACGGGTCACCGAAACCCGCATCTTCAGCCTGACCTGCGACGATCCCGCCTGCTGCCCACCCCAGGGAACTCCCTTCGACCCCACCACCTCGCTGGTCGCCGTGCATGCGACTGTCGCCGGGCTCGTCGCACGGCCGGGCCAGGCGGCGGTGGCCAGCCGCTTCACCGCCATAGACGGCGCCGGCGACGGCATCCGGCACGCCACGAACGACGCGACCGCCCGCATGGCGACGTTGAAAACCGCAGGCAGCGCCGCGGTGTACGAGGCCGGCATGCACGCGGTCCGCGGCGCGCTGCGACAGCACGACGACGGCGCACGTCTCACAGACGATGAGGTGGCCTGGCTGACCGTGCTGCTGACGCACAGGCCCGTGCGGGACCTCGCCGTTGACCTCACCCAACCGCACGACCAGCACGTCACCTTCTGGGCCGAGATCACCCGCCGCGCCGACGAGCGGTTCGTGCCAGCGCCCGCGACCGTACTCGCGCTCACCGCATGGCGCTGTGGTGACGGCGTCCTGGCCGCCATGGCCGCCGAGCGTGCCCTGCAGGTCAACCCCGACTACCAGCTCGCCGCCCTGCTCCTACAGGCCCTGCACGCCGGTCTGCCGCCCTCCGCCGTCGAGCAGGCAATCACCAGCACCCACCCCAACCCATCGACCCCGAGCCTGAACACCCCTTCAGAACAGGAGTGACCACGGTGGACCCCATCCGCAGCATCCTGCTGTCTCTCGCCCGCACCGCCGAAGAAGCCCGACTGCGCTGGCAGGCCGAACGCGCCGCCCTGCGCGCCCGAGGGGAAACGCCCACCCGCACCGAGGCCTTCGCCTACGACATCCAGGCCAACCTGTGCCTGATCACCGCGATCACCGCAGCCGACCTTCCGGTTAACTTCCGCCTCTACGACACCACCCTGTCCCGAGACCCGCTCGCGGCAGCCGCACAGCTTCGCCAGGTCACCTCCGCCTACGACCACAGCGGTCCGATCGAGGCCGCACACGAGACAGCGCGGCTGGCCTACAAGGCGGCGTTCGCCGAGCCGCTCACCGCGCAGGAACAGCACTACGTCGACCTACTCGTCGACCTGCCCGCCGCGCGACGCGACAAGATCATCGAAGTGGCAGAGGAACGCGCCCGCCACCTGCCGGCGTGAGCATCGGCGCACCTGCCGCCGGCACCGCCACTTGCCCTTCAACCCGAAGCGCAACACCACGCCGTGCTCCCCCCGGCAGTGGGCGGACGAAGTCCCGCCGCGCCTAACAGAGCGGGCCACGACGGGGAGTGATTCACGACGGCGCAACATCCCGCCCGGCAACCCCATCCGGGTCAGCGGCCGCTGCTCGACGACCTGCTGCGGCGCCTGAGGTGCCAGGCAGAGGCGGCAACCCAGGAAAGGAACCCATGAGCCTGTACACCCTCACACCCAAACCCGGGTTCGAGCGGTACACCATCCAGGTCGGCTGGAACCCCCACCGCACGTACGTCGCCACCGTCGTCGACTTCACCTGGGACCCGGCCACCGACCCCCACCACGAACCCGACACCATCCACCTCGGCCGGATCGAGACGATTCTCGACCCGGCCGAAGTGCTTATAGCCGTCGCACCCTACGCCGAGATCCCAGCCGACCTACCCGCCAGACTCCGCGCCGACCAGGCCGCGCACCCGCTGCGCCGCTGACACCAACTCCCGGCTGGCTGACGTCGCATCGGGCGCCAACGGCTGCAAACAACTCGCAGGCACGTCGCTACGAGCACTGCTGACTGAACCGCCCCGATGACGCCTCCTCGGGGAGGTCGTCATCGCCGCTGCTGTGAGCCCGAGCGGCATGAACCCGTAAACCCGGCCCGCCAACGGCGTGCCGTCGTCGTATCAGGACCCGGGACGCGCCGCCTCGAAACGATCGCGTCCCGGGTTCTCCTGAAGGAGGAACCCAGTGTCCCTACCACTGATATGATCGCCACCGCGGTGGTGGCGCTCGCCGTGGGCAGGCTCACCGCCTGGCCGACAATCCACGGCCTCCGCACCCAACTCGCCGACGCCACCTCGGCGATGCTTCACGACCCGCTCACCGGCATGCTCAACCGCGCCGGCCTGCAAGCCGCGCACGCGACCCTCGCCAACACCGACCCCGTCCAACCCATCATCGTCGCCCTGATCGACCTCGACGACTTCAAACACGTCAACGACACCCACGGCCACAGCCGAGGAGACGACCTCCTCACCGAAGTCGGCGACCGCATCAGCGACATCGCCGCACTCCACGGAGGCACCGCCGCCCGGCTCGCCGGCGACGAATACGCAGCGCTCCTGCCGGCCCGCACCGACGACCTGGACCGCATCGCCGACACCTTCACCACGATCATCTCCCAGCCCGTCGCGCTTCCCACGGACAGCGGCCCTGCCTTAGTTGCGGTCTCCGCCAGCGTCGGCCTGGCGCTCGTCGACACCAGCGACCCCTTCACTGAGGTGGCCCTGCACCGCGCCGACATCGCTATGTACCACGCCAAGCGATATGGCCGGCACCGCCATGCCATCTACCAACCGGGCATGACCATGCCCCCCGCCCAACACCGTCGCGGGCCCCGCCTCCGCGACCGGCACCAGCCGACCAACGGGGCCTCGGCATGACCGCCCCGCGCGTAGAGATGGCCTGCCAGACCTGCCTCGCACCGCTGAACACCCTCGGCGTGCCGCCCGCCTACGTACACCCGACCCACCTCGCCACCGACGGACACGAACCAGTGCCCGTCCCGGTCAGCCAGCTCGACACCGTCCGCCGCAGCTGCGACTTCTGCGGCGACCCGTACCCGATCTGGACACTGCACGGCGGCGACGTCACCGCCATCGCCATCGGCCCCACCACCGGGCTGGTCCAAGGCTTCGGCCACTCCTGGGCAGCATGCGCGACCTGCCACACCCACATCGACGAGGGCCGCAACGCTAAGCTCATCGACCGCGCGGTACAGGCGCTCGGCCTCGCCAACCATCCACCGGCACGACAACGCATCGAGGAACTGCACCAAGCGTTCCTCAACAGCCGACTTCCCGGCCGAACACTCATCACAACGACCGCCTGGCCGGCAACCACCATCACCGCAACAGGACTGCCCAAGGTCCGTGACCGGCTCACCCGCTTCTACCGAGGCACCGACAACCTGCCCGCCGCGCTCGGAATCGACGACGCACGTCAGCAGATCGCCACCGGCCTCGAACGATCACACCTGTACTGGATCGACAACGACTTCACCGACCTGGCCGAGCACGCCGCAGCACAGCTGCCCGGCGTACACATCAGCCGCGACCTCATCCCCTCCGCCGACGGAATGCTCATCTGGCCACGGCCAGTGACACACCGGCAGCTCACCGCGGCATCCTGGACCGACACCATCGACGGCTGGGAAATGGTCCTCTACCGCAGCATCGGCGCGGGACTCGACGGCAAACCGCTGCAGCGGCTACGCGAACAGATCGGCTGGCTCGCGCCGATGAGCGCAGCTCGCCTTCCCGAACAGCACCTGATAGCCGGTGACCATCCGGCGGCAGCGCTGGTTGCGACGTGGCTGCTGATCGCGCAGCAAACCGCAGAAGTCACTACCGCAGGCGTCGACAAAACCGTCGCTAAGACCTACGCCCGTACCAACCGGCTGGTACCCGAGGTGCGCATCGTGCGTATCCGCGGCCGCCGTACCATCCCAGGGCCGGATGGGGAACCGAAGCCAGGCAGCCAAGGGCGCTCCCAGAACAGTCGGTTTTGGGTCTCCGGTCACTGGCGCAACCAAGCCCACGGCCCTGGCCGATCGCTGCGCCGCCCCGTCTACATCCACCCCTTCCTCAGGGGCCCCGACGACGCACCGATCAGGCTGAGCACAACCGTACGCATGCTCAACAGCCGCCAAACGAAACCCCAAGATCATAAGTAGATGGCGATGTCGGCGGTGGCGCAGTACCGGCCGGCCATCCCACCGCCGACATCGGAGGCTTCATCGTCGATGAAAGTTTGCCGCGGCCACGACCGCAAGAACGCGTAGGCGCCGGCGGTGGCACCCTGGGCGGGGCTTGCCGCCGCCCATCCGAGTGAAACAGCAGTGCTGTGTGAGCGCTTCGTTCACAACGAAGAGGTCACTGGTTCGATTCCAGTATCACCCACGCAGGTCAAAGGCTACTTCCCGGCTTCGGGAGGTGGCCTTTCTGCTTGCGTAAAGCAGTTAAGTACAGCAGTTCCGTCAGCGGCCGAGCGAGTCACCGAGCCGCTTGAGTGCGTCTCTGGTCGCCTTCGTCGATACCTGCGTGTAGATCTCCATCGTCACGGAGAAGCGGGCGTGCCTCAGCACCTGCGTGGCGACTCTGGGGTGGACGTCGAGGTCGGCCAGGAGCGTGGCGCAGGTCCTTCTTGCGTCGTGGACGGTGATCGGCTTGACGTTGGCCTTCTCGCACCTCGTCTGCCAGGACCGTTGAAAGTTGCGCGGCTCGATGGGTGTGCCGTAGCGGGTGGTGAAGACGAGCCCGGTTTCGTGCCATGCCTTGCCGGCTGTTGCTCGGGCCTCGTCGCGTTGTTCCTGTCTGGGCTTGAGGGCGGTCAGGCAGATGTCGGGCAGGGGGAGGGTGGCATCGGATGCCTGGGTCTTGGTGTCGCGGTGGAAGAGCTGGCCGCGTACGCGTTGCATTTGGCGGCCGATGGTCAGCTCTCCGGCGTCGAGGTCGACGTCTTCCCACGTCAGGCCCAGGGCCTCGCCTTTGCGGAGGCCGGTGACGAGGACCAGGGCGTAGGCGGCGTAGAGCGGGTCTTCGTCGGCGCGGGCCGATTCGAGGAACTTGCGTGCCTAGTCGCTCGACCAGGACTTGCCCCGGCGGCGGCGGACGGTGGCGAGGGTGACCGCGACGGCCGGGTTCTTGGTGATGAGGTCTTCGGCTTGGGCGTGGGTGAGGGCGGCCCGCAGCGCGGCCCGGATGTCGCTGACCGTGCGCGTCGACGGGACCGCTTGGCAGCAGCGGCCGACGGCGCAGCAGCGGCGCTTGTGCTTCGGCCGGGCGGCGTCCTTGCCCTGGGCACAGCATTGGCAGGTGCGGGCCACCTGGTTGATCCAGGTCTGCACGTCGCGGGACTGGAGCCGGTCGAGCCGCTTGGCACCGAGGCCGGGGGAGATGTAGCGGCGGACGAACGTCTCGTAGGTCGCGTAGGTCAACGGTGCCCGGTTCGGCTGGATGATCTCAGTTAGCCAGTAGGCGAGGAAGCTGCCGACGTAGGAACGCTTGTCGCCACCGGTCCCTGCTTCGCTTGCTGGTGCAGTTTGATCCACTTGTCGTGGACCGCCTCTCGGGTCTTGCCGTAGACGTACTTCCGGGTGCGCCGGCCGTCAGGCTTGGTGACCCAGACGTAGGCGGCTGCGGCGCCGCTTGCAGTGTCGGTGTGGGTGGGCCGGCCGAGGTGCCAGCAGGCGTCGATGAGCCGGGCGAGGTGGTCGCCTTCGGGGTCGGCGTAGTCGTCGATCGTGGCGGCGGTCAGTCGGTTGGAGGAGTGGCCGGTGGCTTCGGTGGCCTTGGTGGCGTACTCGGCGAGGTAGGCGGCGACCTTGTCGTCGGTCAGCTCGCCTCCGGTGCTGTTGATGCGTCGGACGTCGACCTGCGCGCCCAGGCGATCAGCCAGCCTTCGGCCTGGTCGGGGTGTGGTGGCGTGGTGACGGTGATCTGCCGGGCGGCGGCGTGGATCGCGTCTTCCAGGTCGTCGGCGGTGATGCCGTACGGTGGCGGCACGAGCGCGTCCGGGTCGTCGAGGTCGACGCCGTCGAGGCGCAGTAGGACGTGGAAGTGGACGGCTGCGCGGCGTTGCATCTCGGCGACCTTTCCGTGCGACACGCGCACGGGCGGCACCCAGCGGACCTTGCCGGATGTGGTGACGATCCGGACGAGGGGGATGCCGCGTTGGCGGCACAGCGCGGCGAGCCGCCGTTCGATGGCCTGCTTGGTGCGCCGCCACAGCTCGCTGGAGGAGTAGTTCCAGACGACCTGGTGGTCGTGGTCGTAGCAGTCCAGGCACAACGGCTGCCCGAGCCGCGGATCGTCGGCGTCGTGGCGGGCGAAGCACGCCGCGGGCTGCCCGTGCGGGCAGGCACCGGCGTTGCTGCGGGCGCGGCAGGGGGCCGGTTGGCAGCCGCAGCGCTGCCGGCTGCGGCAGGTGTGGCGCGCGACGTGCCGGTGGTGCACCGGGCCGAACGACGGGGCGGTGAAGGTGGCGAAAACGACCGGGTGCCGGCCGACCGAGGCGGGGACGCCCTTTCCGCCGGTCAGACCGCAGCGCGTGAGCTGATAGGCGTCGCCCCGGTAGACCCAGGCGCAGTCCGGGCACACCGATTCGCGGCGGTTGCCGCACGCCTTGTACAGCGTGTGGTCGGGCAGCTCGTCGGTGTGCAGCTGGCCGGTGATGCGGCCGGTGTCCCGGTCGACGGCGGCGAGGGTGCCGGTGAGGCGGATCGGGCGGGAGCAGCCGCCGGCGGGGCGGGTGTGCTCCAGCCAGCCGGAGAACTCCGGCGAGGCGGCGCGGTGCAGGACCTAGTACGGCAGCCGCCGTTTGAGATGGCGCTGGTCGGGAGGGGTAGACGCAAGGCGGCCACCGCGTGATCGTCTGTACGTTGTGGACATAACTTCAGATCTGGCGGTGGCCGCAGGTCACAGCGTAAACCCTGCCGGGTGGCGACGAGTGCTGGCTGGGGTGCTCGCCTCCTTCGCGGGCAGGTTCGGACGGGTCGAGCCGCGTCGCACGGCGGTGGCGTTCGTGACCGGGCTGCTGGCCGATATCGAGGTCAAGACGTGTTGGCAGTTGGCGGAGCAGGCTGGGCATGCTCGGCCGGATGCGATGCAAAGGTTGTTGTATCGGGCGGTGTGGGACGCTGACGCCGTCCGTGACGACCTGCGTCAGGTGATTGTCGAACGGTTCGGTGACCCGGACGGGGTCCTGGTCGTCGACGAGACCGGGGATCTGAAGAAGGGCGTTCACTCGGTCGGGGTGCAACGCCAGTACACCGGCACCGCCGGCAGGATCGAGAACGCGCAGGTCGGGGTGTTCCTCGGCTACGCCAGCGAGCACGGGCACACCCTGATCGACCGCAGGGTCTATCTGCCGGTGTCGTGGACCGAGGACCGGGACCGCTGCCAGGATGCCGGTGTCCCGGACGAGGTCGAGTTCGCCACGAAACCCGAGCTGGCAGCCGACATGGTCACCGCGGCGGTCGACGCCGACGTGCCCGCACGGTGGGTCGCTGCGGACGAGGCCTACGGCAACAGCAGCGCTTTCCGCGCTCACCTGCGCCAACACCGACTCGGTTATGTCCTGGCCGTGTCCCGCAGCCACCTGGTGCCCCTCGACGGCGGCAAGGTCAAGGTCCGGGCCGACCAGGTCGCCGCCGACCTACCAGCCTCGGCCTGGCAGCGCCGCAGCGCGGGCGCCGGATCCAAGGGCCCGCGCTTCTACGACTGGGCCTGGCTCGACGAGGTCACCACCGACGCCGACCCTGACGACAGCGGCCGACACAGCCTCCTGATCAGGCGCAACACCTCCACCGGGGACCGGCCTTCTACCGCTGCTGGACCCCGCAACCGGCCACCCTCGCCCAACTCGTCCGGGTCGCCGGGATCCGCTGGACCGTCGAAGAAGCCTTCCAAGCCGCCAAAAGTCAGGTCGGCCTCGATCAGCACCAGGTCCGCCGCTGGGACTCCTGGCACCGCTTCACCACCCTCGCCCTGGCCGCCCTCGCCATCTGCGCCGCCGATGCCGCTCAGGACAACCCGGCCGACACCGGCCTGATCAAGCTGACAGTCAACGAGGTCCGCCGTCTCATCAACGCCTGCATCATCCGCCCAATCAGCGATCTCGCCCACCGTTTGCACTGGTCACAGTGGCGACGCCGGCACCAAGCCCGCGCCCGACAATCCCACTACACACGCCGACTCAACCTCGAACTTCAGCCATGATCCCAAACGGCGGCTGCCGTACTAGACGTCCCGGCCGACGGCGAGACGGGGCCGGTAGATGGTGAGCGGGGTGGACACGACTGTCTCCTCATCAGGGGTGGCAGGGACGGGAGACGAAGCACCACCAGCCGTGGACGGCTGTCCGCTAATGGTGTTCGTCGTGTCTCCTGGCACCGCCCACTGGGCGGCTGACGCCGGAGGGCGGAATCGTGGCCGTGCCACCTCCCGCCGATGGGTCATGTCCTTTCACGCTCGTCGAGCTGATTACTAGGCCGGCACGGGTGGGGAGCCTGGGATATCGGCATCCGGCGGATTGCCGCAGGCTGCCCCCACCCGTGGAGTCTGCGAATCCGGGCCACCGTGGACGGCAGGGAAGGCCGTGCTGGGCCGCTCAGCGGATTCGGGGAACCGGCATGGTGGTCGGTGCGAATGAGGGCCGGCGGGACGTGGCCCGCATCAGCGGCAGGAAGGCCTCTCGGCATCTCCGAGGTCGAGGCCAGCGATCCGGCAGGAAGGCCGCGCTGGCGTGCTCGACGAGCGCCAGAGTAGCACCGGGTACCGACACGTCAACGTGCCGTGAAACTGCTGTCGAGCCAACCAGGTTCGGCGCTGCCTACAGAGCGATGCGATTGTCGACCGATCGCTGAATCGGACCTGTGTACTCGGTAAGGCTGAAGCGGCGATGCCCATCTGTGGGATGCACCGTAACGGGGACAGCGCTCTCGTCTTCGAATCGCAGCGTGAAGACGGGGTCGAGTTCGCATAGGAATGCAAACGCCTCGCGGTCCCCGTCGCTGTCGCTTACCAGGCGACCGTCGGCCTCCCAGCCGCCGGTTACGGCGGCAATCACGACGGCCACCTCGACGCTGCCGAGCAGGGTTGATGAGTTCGCCCACCAGTCCAGCCAGCACCGGCCCTCGAAGCGGTCCACGCCGTCATCGTCCCAGGGCGAGGCCCGGCAGGCTGTCCGCCGAATGGGGAGAACTTTCCTTACATCGATCAAGGCGGCCCTGAGCGGGCCGCACGCGCCGCCGCCTGGGCGCGCGCCGGCCGCTGCCGCTGTCGCTCTGCGGCCGTCACGCCTGATGCCCGGCGGCTGGCGCGGACAGCGGGAAGCCCGGAGGGCCGCCGCAGAACGACAGACCCGTTGACCGGTGAGGGTGGGACGGCAGCCGGCCGAGCCGCGCGGCCCGCCAGCCCGCGCGGCGTAGGGGAGCGCACGCCGGTCGCGTCGGCGAGCTGGCGGTGGTCGCGGGGTTGCGGCTACTGCGCCTCCGGCGGGGGGCTCCGGCTCCAGGATGGCCGGGGCTCCGTCTGCGGGTCACGGTCCGTGGGTGGTTGCGGTAGGCCAGCCCGCCGGCCCTCGACCCGGGACGAGCCGAGCAGATCACCGCCCGACCCGCCAGCGTCTGTACGAGCCGGTCCGCTTGAGGTGGCGGGCCGAGCGGCGGCCTGCTCTCCGAAGGACGGGTCGACGGCACACGGGATGCAACCTCTCGGCGATCTCAATTTCTACTCGTCCCAATGATCCAGGTCGAACACCGCCCGAACCGGCTGAGGCGTTCCCTGGATAATGGATGTCGCTAGCGCCGCCGGATCCGGGCCAAGGGTCTTGCAGTCGGTGCAAGACCGCCTTCCCGCCTGGTTCTCAATGCCGCAACGCAGGCATTGCCATCCAGGATTGGGCTGGCGGGAGATCCTCTCGATCTCGACCCGAACAGGTCGGGTCTCGTTGTCTTCAAAGCGCTCCACGGCGCATTCAACGACATGACCATCAAGATCCCTGAGCAGAGTGACCATCACGGGCTGGATGGAGCCGTCCGGCGAGAGCGGCAAATGTTCTGCCGCGATCCGGCGTAGGACGGGGCTTGGGTCTCTAGCCCATTCAGCAAGAACCGGCTCGCCGAGGAGAGATAGCAACGTCACTGCGGCGATTCGTTGACGTTCAGGACTGCGCAGCTTGCGAAATACCTGTCTAAGTAGCGGCACTGCCAGGTTTGCGACAGGGGCACGCCAGAGGGCTCTTGCTGCCACCCATGCTGTTCCCGTGCCAAGGAAGAACATGCTTCCCAAAAGTCGAACAGCGCCTTCTTGGTCTTCAATGATTTCCCACGCGTGCAGGGATCGCGCTTCAGCGCCATCGAAGATGTAAAAGAATGGGTCGTCGTTGCCCGCCGCAGCTATTCTATCCAGGGTCAACGTAGCTTGCGCCGAGATGGTGGCGGTATCGAACCGGCCTAGTCGAATAACTAGTTGAACTAAAGGCCAAAACCACTCGTCGTAATCGTCAGAGCCTGGCCAGGCGTTTATCTGATTCAGGTCCAAAGTCTCGCACAGTGACCCTAGTTCAGCAAGCCGCGTTGCTTGTTGATGGCCCAAGATACAGCCGGGATTCTCCGCTAGGTCCTTGAGTAGTCTCAAATGCGCATGCCTGTCGATATCGGCCAAGCCTGCAAAGGATTTGCTGAATCCACTCCAACGCTCGTCCTCAATCTTCTTTGCAATATCCACGAAGCCGCGCTCCCGAAGGAGCTTGCACAAACGATCGTGCATTCCCATTGAGCCATGATCCAGAGCCTCCACAACGAGCTCTGTCGCCTCTTGCCGCCGGCCAAGAAGTTCTGCGGCTGCTCCTTCAACTGCTCTGCTGTAGACACTGTCGATTGTGGCAACGCGACCTTTCCGAGCGGGATCCCGTTGGGGCAAGGGTGAGAGACCTTTGACCCTCAGGGCATCAAGCAGCAACTCGTCCCGTTCGGACGTAGAAAGCCTTACCTTCTTGCGCAAAGCAAGTGTTGCGCGTCCAATCGTTTGATTAGGTTCAGGGAATGATTGAAGGGCGCCGACCATGGCATGAACCTGGTTATTTGCATCAACCAGTTCGGCGGTGTGTGACCAAAGCTGCCATGCTTCGGCGTCTCCACGTCGAATCTCGTCTAGAAGAGCTGTGAAGAGATTGCTGAACTCGGGTTCCACCGCTGACGCACCTTGCCTGAGTGCCGTGATTGCGGCAAGTGAGAGCGAATGGCTCCTTTTTTCGGCCGCTTCTCGGAGCACTTCTCGCGCTACCAGCTCTGATAATCCCGCGGCAAGAATCAGCGATTCCTGCCTGCCTGCCCGAACGGCCTCCGCAACCCACTGGACGACTTCTTGCTCAGGCCTTAGGGAAATGTAAACGGCCTCGCCGATTTCGAGGAATAGCTCTACCCGCGGTGCTACCTGCTCGTCGCCCCCAGAAATGACAAAGATTCCAGCCTCGTCCCAGAATCGCGCAATGGCCTCGGCGGCGACCTCGGCTGGCCCTCGGGCAAGAGCCCATCGATCAACTAGGCAGCCCTCCACCTCCCGGAGGATTTCGCCGAATCTGCACTGGCCGCCAGCCGCGGCAATCTTCTTAGCCTCCACCGCGAAGCCGTCGAGTAGTGCCTTGGACGCTGAGCTGCCAGACAAGATGCCCATTCGAAGATTGGCCCCTTGTCTTGCCTCCTGCCTTTCAACCAACCTCTTTACTGCTGCGTAAAGAATCGAAGCGCGGTGTGTGGGTAGAGTGTCATCACCTTTCGTCACGGCGAGCAGAGACAAGAGGATCGGCATTAAAGGAGTTTCGCGTAAGCTTCGGTCCTTATTCAGGGTGCCGGTGACCCAAAGTTCTCGGGTCTGCACCCAATTCAAATTCTTGCCCGGATTTGAAGCTGTTGCCTGCGTCTCCAAGATGGCACGCACAGTCTTCTCGATATCCTTCGGCGGCGCGAGGCGCAAATCTTGCCACCCAAGGGACGCGGCATGCCCGTAGGAAACATCCCTGGTAGCTAAGAGCACATCGACATCAGGCGAGACGCTGTGCATGAACTCATCGAGTTCCGACACAACTTGAGCTCGCCTCCCGTGTGTCTCATCCAACGCGTCAAGAAGTAGGGCAACCCCGCCGCTCTCCAGGCGCCTCTCCAGCTCTTGTTGAATCAGTGGCCGATAGTCGGTCGGAAGATCTCGAACTGCCACCTTCAACAAGCGATCCCGGAACCCCAAAGATTGTTCCTGGTGGTCAACGTCTTTAAGTGATGCCAGTACTGGGAATGGTGCGCCTTCAACGTCCAAAATTCGCGCGGCTAGCACCGACAAAGCGAGAGACTTTCCGCCGCCGGGTAATCCGGTCAATACCATGCGACCGCGACGTATGAATGCCCAAAGCAGGTCACGGCTGTCGCGGCCGTCTTCGCCCGGAGCTATGGCCTCGATCTTTGCGTCAACCTTCTCCAACGGTATCGGCGGAGTGGTCGCGCCCAACGGGCGAAGGTCAACTACGCTCCCGCGCTTTCGAAGCATGGCTCGGTATCTCTGTCGAGCCTCCTCCAACTTCACCAGCCGGGCGGCAGCGGTGGCCTCCGAGGCAAGGACTCGGTATCCTGCACCTATTAGGAGGTCAAGCCATGCTTGCATTAGGTAACCGCCCCTGAGCCTCGCGGTCTTTCCAGCTAGAGAAACAAGGTCGCGCCATGCATTTACGGATGCTTGCCTTCCCACAACCCCATCTAGTAGCCGAATTGCCTCCCGAGAAGCCCGCTGCTCCTCCTCCTCTAGCGACAGAATGTGGAGCGAAGCGCACTTAAGTAGCGACTCGCGCTGGTCGCTGGTTAGGCCGGGCAGTTCTGCATCGAGGTATGCGAGGGCTTCCCGTTCCTCCTTCGTCGGCGAGCCGGGCTTGTCCAGCTTGTAGCGATCGAGGAATCGCTTCAGGTCATGGCCCCATTTTGGCATTTGGCTGGTCACTAGGACCAACCTTTCGTTCTTTTCTAAGCCGCGCTGTGCTGCGACTCGCCATTGGGCAACGGCACTGGAAAAGGGCTTTCCCTTACGAAGTGTCCGCTTGGCTTGAACAGTGGCCCGCCAGCCCGACTGAAACTCGATGCGGACGTCGTCCACGGCATCGTCGGTCTCAAGGGCTACAGCTTCAACGAGTGCTGCGGCGGATGGAACGCCAAAGCCGAGGAGAGTTGCGCCTGCGAGGCCATGCGCGACGGCGTAAGCAGCGACGGCTCGCCGATACTCGACTCCTGCGTCTCCGCTTGCTCCCCCGATTGCCCCAACCGGTGTAGTTGGCCCAGCCATGCTGCCCACAAGCCTCACCCAGTCCTCGCTCATGCCCTCGATCAGTCGAAGCAACCACTGGTCGCAATCGACGCTCGGCGCCTAATCCGCGACAAAGACACCTACGCCGGGCAGCGTCTCCGTAATTTTCTTGATCCGAAGGATCTGCATGGCGCGGTCGATCACCGGCTCGGTGACCCCGTAGTGCTCGATCAGCTCTCGGCGGCTCGGCAGCTTGGAGCCGGGCGGGAACTCGCCGGTCGCGATGCGTTCGGCGAGGTCATCGGCAATCTGCTCGTAGCGGTAACGCGGTGGCACGGTGTTCCCCTCGGTTGGCAACACGAGTAGACCACCTACGTCAGCCCTTGACTACCCAACGGTACCTGTGGGAGGTTGCCGAGGAGGTCGATTCCCTCGGTTGGCGCTGTGGGCCGTCCTCGCCGGCGTGGATGTCCGGCGCATCCTCCGCGATCGGGCATCCACGCCTCCGGACACCTGCGGCACGAGGAGGCGGCAGTGCTCCCTTCCTATCCCCGAACCCGGCGGTCATTGGCCTCGACGGCTCTGGCGTGCCGATGAAGCGGGTCTCCTACGACGAGTACCTCCTGGCGGCAGCGCTCACCCTCGCCCGGCGCCACCGGCCCGTGTGGTCCTGGAGGCAGTGGCGATACATCTGCCGCTGCGGCGCGACCCTGCCGTGCCGAAGCCGTCACCGCATCCCGATCAACCGCGGCCACTGGCCCAGCCAGGACGGCCCGCGATGACCACTCACCATCCGATCAAGCCGGCCTGGACCTGCGGCGGCTGCGCGGGGGAGTGGCCCTGCCAGACCCGGCGGCGGGAGCTGCGAGCGGAGTACGACCGCGCCCCCGTGTCGCTCGCCCTCTACCTGGCCGCCCAGCTCGTCAACGCCGCCCAGGACCTGGCCGACGTCCCCGCCGGCCACCTGCACCGTCGGTTCCTTGGCTGGACTCGATGAGCATCCTGCGGCCTGGCGACGAGAAGTTCCACTACAGCGACGGGTCCCACAAGTGGATCCCGCCAAACCCCGACTACGACCAGGAAGTCTGGGACGAGCAGGTCCGCCAGCACAAACAATGCCACCTCTGGAACGAGTGCCCGAAGGTCCACATCCGGCGCCTCGTCTGATGCCAGCAGTGTGAGGTCGACCCAAGGCGCGGTGCTGGTGTTTCGACCGGTCCGTTTCCTTGGGCCGCCTCCCGAACCCGGCGTGCCAGTCGTCCTGGCACCGGGCTCTCCACAAGTCCCGTTGGGGTTCGTGGTCCTTATCCCATGGCCGTCCACGGGGTGGGGATGGCTGTTCCCCGGTAGCGGTAGCGCGTGGTGCGCATCTTGTCCGGGTTGAACAGGCCGATCTCCGGTGTGGTTGGCCACCATCCGCCGTTGCAGTAGCGGCGGCGGATGGTCCTCACGGTGGGAAAGCCGTCGAGCAGGGTCTGGAGTTGTCGGTGGACCTGCTTATGGTGACTTGAGCCGCAGCTCGACAGCGAAGGATCAGCGCGTTGCGCGGAATAAACGCGTACGGCGGCATCGGCCTTTCAGACCCCGGTCGGGCTGCGGCACAGGGCCGGGGTGCGGACACTGGCCCTCGACGAGGCCACGGTGAAGCTGCTGTGGGAGCTGTGGCACGAGCAGCGGTGCCGCCACGGTCCGGTTGATCCGAAGGGGCGGGTTCTCGTCCACGTGAACGGCCGCCTGGTGAGCCCGGACTGGCTGACCCGCCGGTTCGGCCCACCGCAGTCCGGCGGCCTCACCGCGGCGCAGCCCGCGCAGGGCGATCAGCCACCACCACGCGTACAGGCTGTCCTCGCGGACGTAGTTCAGGAACGCGGGCGGCTGCGCTGCGGTCCACACCGCCACCGTCGGCCGCTCCCCGGTGTAGCCCCGGCCTGCTGACGGGGACCGTGGCCCCGCGCGGCCTCGTCTGGTCGTTGGCACCTTCGGTCGAAAATTTGACCGCTAAAGATCTTCGTGATCGCATGGGGTGTGTTGGAAACTGCACTGAGTGAGTGGACCTCGTAGGCCAACACCTAGAGCTACTGCTTGCAGTGCGTCAGGTTCGAAGAGGCTTGGGAGGCTCGGTGGCGCTCAGCTTCGAGGAGCAAAGCTTCGTGCGAGGTATTCTGCGCCGCCAGCTCGACGAACTCTTTGGCAACGGGTTCGAGCGGTTCTTCCAGAACCTGATGTGCGCTCGGTATCCGGACTTCATCGATGTCAGGACCCACGGCAACCTGGGCGACATCGGCGCCGACGGACTGAGCCTGCACGAGCGCAAGTTGTACGCGTGCTACGCACCCGAGGTACCCGACGCCGCCGCTGTGCGGAGCAAGTTCCAGGATGACCTCACCAAAGCGATCGCCAAGCGAGGCGATCAGTTCGACACCTTCGTCTTCGTCCACAACGACCTCAGGGGCGTGCACCCAGAGATCTCGGTGCTGCTGTCCCAAGCTCGCCGGGTTCATCCCGTGATGCGTTTCGAGCAGCGCGGCCCGCAGCACCTGCACCGCGAGCTGTGTCGGCTGGAACGCGAGGAGATCCAGGAGCTACTTGGCTGCGAGATCCCGGTTTCCGATCGGGTGTACCGGATCGGGCTGGATGACCTGGCTCCCCTGCTCGCCCACTTGGTCACGCAGCGGCGCGCTGCCGCCTCGCAGGCGTCGGTTCGAGAGGTGCCCCCAGACAAGCTCGACTACAACCAGCTCGGCCCGGACGACCGCGAGGAGATCATCTCCAGCATGCGGTACACGCACCTGGTCGACGAGTACTACCAAGGCCGCCGCGACGTCACCGAGCGCGACGAGGTGGCCCAGGGCTTCAACGCCTACTACCACCAGATCAAGGCCGTCTACGACGATCCAGGAGACGTGCTCTGGAAGCTGCAGGAGTACATCGCGGGCAACGCTCGTGGGCGGCGCGAGGAGGAACGAGCCGTCATGGTCGTCCTCGCGTACTTCTTCGAGACGTGCGACATCTTCGAGGAGCCGCCGACGAACTGGCGGACGTCCGCGACACAAGAAGTGGTGGTGCCGTGATCGCGCCGACGAAGGGCATCGCCCCACAGCGTTCCCTGTTGGTCATTGGCGCTCAGATCTTGCGGTTGCTCGAGCAGCCGATGACGATCAGCCAGACATGGACCAGACTGCGGGAGTGGCGAGCGAGCAACGGCCATCACGCGCCAGTACCGTTCTGGTGGTTCGTGCTTTCGCTCGACGTCCTATACGCGCTCGGAGTGGTCGAACTGCAGCGGGAACTGTTGACGAGGAGGCGGCCGGATGCTGCGCCAGCTGAGAGCTAGCGACTCTCGGTTCCGAGCGCTGACCTTCCAGCCCGGCCTCAACATCCTCGCGGCCGACGTCGCCCCCAACTCGGCCGACACCGACAGCCGCAACGGGGCCGGCAAGTCGAGCATGATCGAACTCCTGCACTTCCTGCTGGGTGAGCGCGCCGACAGTTCTACGCTCGCCCTGCGACCAGAACTTCGCTCCACCGAATTCAGCCTGGAACTCGACTGGCCGCAGCAACGCGAGCCCCTGCGCGTCAGCCGCACCGGCAGCCGCTCCACCTGGGTGCATCTGCAGCCGCTGCCGCCTGGAACCGACCAGGGCCAACTCGAGCTAGCCACCGGCCACGTGCGGGTCGGCGAATGGCAACGGCTCATCGAACGAGACCTCTTCGGTCTCCCAGACGAGCATCCGGGCGTCACCGGCCGCAGCCTGTTGTCGTTCCTGATGCGCCGAACGAGCTCGGACGGCTACAGCGACGCCAGACGCAGCCACGGCCGCCAGTCCGACGCCGATGCCACCACCAACCTCGCCTACCTCCTCGGCTTGGACTGGCACCTCGCCGACCGCTACCGACTGCTCAAGGCGCGAGATACCGCTCGCACGCAGATGCAGAAAGCGGCCCAAGACCCCCTCCTCGGGCGCATCATCGGCAAGGTCGCCGATCTACGCAGTGAGATCGCCCTAGCCGAACGACGCGTAGCGGACGTGGAGCGGCAGCTCGCCTCCTTCCGCGTGGTCCCCGAATACGAGAACCTCCGCCAAGAAGCAGACCGGATGGACCAACGCATCCGCCAGCTCCGCAGCCGCGACCTCGTCGACCGACGCAACCTCCAAGACCTGAACAGCGCGTTGGAGGAAGCGACTGACCCCGACGTCAGCTACCTCGAACCGATCTACGCCGAACTCGGCGTCATGCTCACCGACCAGGTCCGCAAACGCTTCGACGAGGTCGAAGCGTTCCACCAGTCGATCGTCCGCAACCGTCGCCGCTACCTAGACGAGGAAGCCAGCGCGATACGGCAGCGGCTCGTGGACAGCGAGACTGAACGCGGCCGGCTCGGCGAACAACTCGCCTCCATCCTGCGCACACTGCAAGAGGGCGGCGCACTGGAAGCGCTGACCACGCTCCAGCAGGTCCTCGGTCAGGAACAGGCGCTGCTCTCAGCGTTGCGACACCGATACGAGGCGGCCCAAGCCCTCGAAGCCACCAAACGGGAAATCACCCAGGCCAGACTCACTTTGCAGCAGGAGATGGACCGCGACATCGAGGACCGGCGAAGACTCGTCGACGAGGCAACGGTGCTGTTCTCCGATTTCGCTCGCCGCCTGTACGGCCCGGGACGCACCGCCTACCTGCGATTTGAAGCCGGCGACAAAAGCCTACGCATCAACCCGCATATCGACAGTGATGACAGCACAGGCATCCGCAGCATGGTCATCTTCTGCTTCGACCTCACCGTCAGCGTGCTCGCCCACCGCGCCCGCCGGGCGCCGGACTTCCTAGTGCACGACAGCTACCTGTTCGACGGCGTCGACGACCGCCAACTCGCCGCAGCCCTAGGCCTAGCTGCTGAAGTCGCGGCCCGTGAAGGAATTCAGTACATCATCACGCTCAACTCCGACGACCTCGACAAAGCCCGCCGGCGAGGCTTCGACGCAGACCCCCACCTGCTGCCCCAACGCCTCACCGACCAGTACGACGAGGGAGCGCTCTTCGGTTTCCGCTTCTAACTTAATCTTTAACCCGTTCGGCTGCGGCTGATCTCATGCTCAGCGAGTTGCGCCAGGACTCGCGGATGGTCCCTCAGCGACGGAAGATGCGGGCGATTCGGCTCTCGCTGCGTCCGAGCTGCTCGAAGACTGCGCGCACCATCGCGAGAGTGATGTCGTGTCGGGTGCGGCGAAGTTCGGCGTGGACCTGCTTCGGTCCGAAGCGGCGGTACTGGTCCATGACTCGCAGTATGGCCTGGCGTTTTGCATCCGTGACAGGTTGATTTATGGTCTTGCGGTTCCGTCTGACAGGGCGGTTGATGCGCCGCCCGGATTCGTCGTTGGGAACCATCCAGACCTCCCGTCACGCTCGCCTTCCCCGACGGTAGAAACGGCTGGTTCCGCCGGTCCATGACTGGCGACGGCAGATTGCTGACCGGATGTGTGGCGTGAACCTTGCCCTTGCCGAAAAACTCGTCCGCGCAGGTCAGGCGGCATGTCGGTACTCGTGGAGGATGCCGCCGAGGCGATCGCGTCGTCGTATGTCGAGGCGGGTTATCTTGTTCGGGTCGGCGATCTGCGCTGGCAACGGGCACAGCGGGCGGGCGTTGGCGATGCCCTGATGCGGGCGGTGTCCGTTGTAGAACTGTTCGAACTCGCGCAGCGCGTGGAGCAGGTGCCGCTGGCTCCAGATCAAGGTGCGGTCCAGTAGTTCACGACGGCAGGTCTGTACCCAGCGTTCCATGATTGAGTTCATTCTTGGCATCTGGATGCCGCTGAGTACGACGTCGATGCCCGCGTCGGCGAGGATGGCGTCAAACATCTCGGGGAACTTGGCGTCGCGGTCGCGGATTATGAAGCGTGCCCGGCAGCCGGTGTCCTCGAGGTCCATGACGAGGTTCTTCGCGGCTTGCACCACCC